>JAOAGA010000033.1:0-13466 GCA_026415985.1 Pseudomonadota bacterium
TATACAAAAAATTATGTCGTTGAAGAAAAAAATTATTGTCCCATCTTCCCAAAAATCACCAAGATTATTGTTTTGCCTTTTAGCGAGGGGATTAAAGATGCATCAGGTGTTAAAAAAGAAGGTGATATTGAAAGCTTCGCAGGGGAGAAGATGGCTAACTTCACCGAAAACAGACTAAAAGAGATAGGATGCTTTCAGGTTGTTACATGGGAAGAGGTTAAAAGCAAGATGGAACAGAATGGTATAAATTATGACGGTTATGATTCAGTTAAAGCTGAACTGATAAAAAGCTTAGGGGATCTGTTCAAGGCAGAGGCGGTGTTAAAGGGGCATGTTCTTAAGTATGTAGATAAGATTGGTGGTAAGTATGGTATCAGCAGGCCTGCGAGTGTAAGCCTTTTAATAAATCTATATGATACAAAAGATGGTTCACTTATCTGGCATGGTTCTTACAAGGAAACTCAGATATCCCTGTCTGAAAACCTGTTAAATATTGATCTTTTTCTAAAAAGAGGTTTTAAATGGCTGACTGCAGATGAACTGGCCAAGTTTGGTATATCTGAGATTATCAGTAAAATTCCCGGGGTTTCAAATAAATGATAATAATACCAGCAATAGACTTACTTGGCGGAAAATGTGTCAGACTTCTTCAGGGCGACTATAAGAGGGTTACCGTATACTCTAATTATCCTGAAGAGGTTGCAATGAGCTTTGAACAACAGGGAGCAGAACTTATACACATTGTAGATCTTGATGGTGCCAAGTCAGGTAAACCGGAAAACATTAAAACCATAGAAAAAATAGTCAGAAGTATAAGCATACCTGTTGAGGTGGGTGGTGGCATAAGAGATATTGAAACTGCGAAAAGGTATAGTTCCATCGGGGTAAAAAGAATTGTGATAGGCACTAAAGCGTTGGAAGATCCGGATTTTTTCAGCGAGCTTTCTTATAAGGTAGATGCTAATATTATAGCGGGAATTGATGGAAAAAACGGTAAGGTTGCCATAAAGGGATGGACGGAGATCTCTGAAAAATCAGTAATAGAACTGGCAAAGATTGTTGAAAAAAAAGGGGTTAAAGGTATTATTTATACCGATATCTCTAAAGATGGCATGAGGGTGGGACCAAATTATGATGCAACAGTTGATTTGTCAAAGAATGTTTCTGTACCGGTTATTGCTTCAGGAGGTGTTGGTTCCTTAGATGATATAATGAAATTTTTTAATTATACTATTAGAAATATTTATGGTGTCATAGTTGGAAAAGCTTTATATGAGGGTGATATAAACCTAAGGGAAGCAATTACGATAACTAAGGAAAAGAACAGTGCTTACTAAAAGAATTATACCCTGTCTTGATGTAAAGGATGGAAGGGTCGTTAAGGGTGTAAACTTTGTTGAATTAAAAGATGCAGGTGATCCTGTTGAGTCTGCCGTTGCCTATAACTCTGCAGGCGCAGATGAGCTTGTTTTTCTTGATATAACTGCATCTTATGAAAACAGAGGAATTATAATTGATGTCGTTAGAAGAACAGCAGAAAAGATTTTTATGCCCCTTACGGTAGGCGGTGGGATCAGGACAGTTGACGATATAAGAAATCTTTTAAAGGCAGGCGCAGATAAGGTTTCTATTAATACTCAGGCGGTTTTGAATCCTGAACTAATCAGGGAGTCTTCATACAAATTCGGTAGTCAGTGTATAGTGGTGGCTATTGATGCCAAAAGAAGGTATGATAATGGCAAGATGAGTTTTGAGGTTTTTACTCACGGTGGGCGGAAGCCTACTGGTATAGACGCTGTATGGTGGGCAAAAAGGGTTGAGGAGCTGGGGGCGGGAGAGATACTTTTAACAAGTATGGACAGAGATGGCACAAAGATAGGATATGATATTGAGCTAACAAAAAGTATAGTGGATGCGGTTAATATACCCGTTATAGCCTCTGGCGGAGCGGGGGAGTTGGTCCACTTTTATGAGGCAATAAAATACGCCGGTGCAGATGCTGTTTTAGCAGCCTCTTTGTTTCATTACGGAGTTCTCACCATTGAAGAAACAAAAAAATATTTATCTGAAAGGGGTATAAGGATTAGAACTATATGATACTCAATGATGTTTTCGAGGTAATAGAAAAGAGGTTTGAAGAAGGAGATCCGGAAAAATCATATACCGCTAAGCTAAAAAAGGAGGGCATTGAAAAGATACTGAAAAAGATACAGGAAGAAACAATGGAGCTGATCTTAGCGGGTTGGGAAGGAGAGAAAAAGAAGATAATAGCAGAGGCTTCAGATCTGCTATTTCATACAATGATTCTTCTAAAGTATAGAGATGTTAAATTTTCTGATATTGAAGATGAGTTCAGAAAACGTTTCGGGATCTCTGGAATAGAAGAGAAAAAACTAAGAAAAATAAAAAAAGGAGCAGAAAAATGAAAGTAGCAGAAAGAACAGTAGTTACATTGGATTATGTCTTAAAATATGCTGATGGAGAAGTAATTGAGTCAAGCATAGAGACAAACCAACCCATTGAGTTTGTTTATGGTAAGGGTTTTTTATTGCCAGCCCTTGAAAAGGCAATATTAGGTTTGGAGGTGGGGGATAAAAAAACAGTTAACCTGACTCCGGAAGATGCTTATGGCGAGTGGAAAGAAGAGGGGCTTGTAACCATTCCCAGAAATCAGTTTCCTGAAGATGCTGATGTGGAAGAAGGAATGATGTTTATGATGGAAAATGAGGATGGCGGAACTATGCCCCTAACAGTAGTTAAGGTAGAGGGAGATAATGTGGTTGTTGACTTTAACCATCCCTTAGCAGGTGAAGAGCTTGTTTTTGATATAACAATCAAAGACATAAGAGAGGCAACACTGGAGGAGTTGTTACAATCACCGTCAGGATGCGGACCTTCCTGCGATAAGGGTTGTTGCTGATTATTTCACTAAAATTTTTAAAAGGAAAATTTTTTAAGATAGCCTGAAAAGAAGATGAGAAAAGTTCTTTACGCAAAATATATGACAAGATGTATGGGATGCATGTCCTGTATGCTTGCCTGTTCGAGACGTTTAAGAAATAGCTTGTCTGTGGCCAAATCTGCTATTAGGGTTAGAACAAAGGGCGGATATTCGAGCGGACAGATGACCGCCCTTCATTGTTTAGGTTGTGAAGAACCGCCCTGCATAAACTATTGTCCCAGGGGAGCTCTTGGTAAAAGAGAGAAGGGAGGTATCAAGATTAATGTTTCTCTTTGCGATGGTTGCAGGGAATGTTTAAAAGGTTGTCCTGTATCGGCAATCTTTTTTGATGATGAGAAAAATCTTCCAATTTTTTGTATCCACTGTGGTAATTGTGTAAGTTTCTGTCCCCATAATTGCTTAGCCATAGAGGAGTTGCCTTAATGGATATAAAGGTTCTCTATATTAATCTAACCGATGAAACCTTTGAAATCAGAGTGAGAAATGATTTGAAAAGGTACTTGGGCGGAACGGGGCTTGCTTTTCAACTCTTTCAGGAAGAAGCAAAGATTGACAGAGAACCTCTTTCTGAAGAACAGCCTGTTGTTATATCCTCAGGGTTTTTATCACCCTATTTCCCAACCGCCACAAAAAGTATCGCTATATTTTTTTCTCCCCTGAATAATAACCTGGGAGAAAGTCATGCGGGAGGAAGACTATCCTTAGCTCTGAAATTAGCAGGGATTTCAGCTTTGGTGATAAAAGGAAAATGTAACTCACTGAAATATTTGATTATAAACGATGGGATAGTTAAATTTCAAACCGCAGAACATCTGAAAGGGCTGAAAGCCACTGAAACTGCTACTTACATAAGAGAGAAAGAATCAAATGCAGGTTTAAGAAGCATATTGAGAATAGGCCCCTGCGGAGAGAAAAAGGTAGCCTTTTCATCGGTAGTGGTTGATACCTACAGACACTTTGGCAGGTTGGGATTAGGAGCACAGTTTGGTGCAAAAAATTTAAAGGCTCTTATTGTTACCGGTTCCGGTAAGGAAGAACCAAAACCAGATAATATCAAAGGATATAAGGAGCTTTTTGAAAAATTGCATAAAACTGTGATAGGCGGTTCGATGAAAAAATACCATGAGTTGGGAACTGCTGAAAATGTAACTATTCTCAATGAATTGAAGGCATTGCCCACTAAAAATTTACAGGAAAATCATTTTGAAAGGATAGAGGAAATATCCGGAGAAAGCTTGGCAGAATTCAGCCTCACAAGAAAATTTGCCTGTGCGGGGTGTCCGTTGGGCTGTATTCATATAGCTACTGTCAGAAGAAGATTTGACAAGGAAGAAGAGTGGGAGAGAGTTGATATTTCCTATGATTATGAACTTATCTATTCACTGGGTACCTTAATTGGTATAGGTGATAGAACTTTGTTGTTATCAATGATGGAGAAGATTGAAGAGTTGGGCCTTGATGCAATTTATGCAGGTGTTTTTCTTGCCTGGGTAGTGGAGGCTTTTAAAAAAGGATTAATTAATTCTGAAGACATATTTGTTGATTCAATTGATTTCGGAGATTATGAGAATCTGAAAACTGTTCTTAAAAATCTGGTGTTCAAAGATAATGAATTTTACATTTTGGCAAGAGAAGGTGTTCATAAATTAACCGAAAAATACGGGGGAGGGGATTTTGCACTCCTTGCATTCAATAATGCCATTGCAGGTTACCATACCGGCTATGCAAACTTGCTTGGTCAGCACATTGTTGGGATAAGAAATGCCCATACAGATAATGGTGGTTATTCAATAGACCAGTCTTGCAGAGATATTAATGATATAAAGTTTATAATTGATAAGCTCTACGAAGAAGAGATTTTCAGATCAGCCTTTAACTGTACAGGCATTTGTCTCTTTGCAAGAAAAGTTTATGACATAGAAACACTTCAGCAGTGCATAAACTCCTTGAATATCGATTTTGATACGCATGATCTGATGGATTTAGGTGAAGAAATATATCTGAAAAAACTTGCCTTTAAAATTAAAAAGGGGTTTAATCTTAAGGAATATAAATTTTCAAAGAGGTTTTTTGAAACTACCGCAATGGGAAAAAGTCTCGATGAAGCCTTGACATACGAAGGCGTAAAATATTTTAATGAGATGGTTATGGAAAAAATGAAAAGGAGAGGGTTATTGCCTTGAATATTCTTATTGTCACACCAACCTATAACGAGATAGAAAATATTAAGAGATTAATACCATCTTTATTGTCGTTAAGCAACGAGATTAATGTATTGGTAGTAGATGATAACTCTCCCGATGGTACAGGAAACTATGTGGAAGAATTATCAAAGACTAACGAAAGGGTTTTTGTTCTGAAAAGGCCCGGCAAGATGGGTTTGGGAACAGCCTATGAAGACGGTTTTGCCTGGGCATTAAAACATCCAAAAAACTTTGATTATATCATACAGATGGATGCGGATTTTTCCCATAATCCGGAAAAGATACCCGAGTTTATTGAAATGCTAAACAGTAGTTATGATGTAGTGGTAGGTTCGAGATATCTAAATGGTGTTTCCGTTGTAAACTGGCCTATTAAAAGGCTAATGCTTAGCTATTTTGCCAACTGGTATGCAAGAACCTTTTCGGGCTTAAAGATAAGGGATTGTACTGGAGGGTTTAAAGGCTTCAAGAGAGCTGTTCTTGAAAAAATACCCTTTCATCTCATCCGTTCCGATGGCTATGCCTTTCAGATAGAGGTTAATTATTTCTGCCAGAAATTAGGTTTTAAGATGGTTGAGGTTCCTATAATTTTTATAGACAGACATTCCGGCACATCAAAGCTATCAAGAAGAATCGTCTATGAGGCACTTTTCAGGGTTATCGTATTATTTCTTGATAGAATTTTTAATCTAAAGAAGGTTTAGGGAGGATGCGGATATGATAAATGAGTTCTATGCCTTTCTGACTGTAGTTGGTTTCCTGGGTTGGGTGGGTTTTACAATCCTGTTTATATTTAAAGCCTTTGGGGATAAAGGAGAGTTTTATCCAAAAAAAGGTGCATCAATAGGTGTAGTTATAGCAGTTTTCTACTTTCTTTGGATATTAGGTATGTTAAAGGCATAGTATTATAATCATCTTACCCGGCACGTTTAAAAAAGATTGACATTATTTCTGATTAAATAGTAAAATTTATAATATAAGCCACGAAGGCTTAATATTTCAGATTTGAAAATCTGAAAATGCTTTCGTGGCTTTTTTATTTTCCACGAAGCCTGCCCGATTTCTTCTTATTAGCTTGAAAAATTTTTCTTAACGGAGGTTATGATGAAAAAATTTTGTCTTACCTTGTTATTGGTTTTGTGTCTTTTCAAAATTGGCCATTCTGCTCATCCCCTTATAACAGATGATACAGGTACTCAGGGTAAAGGTAAGTTTCAGCTGGAACTAAACAGTGAGTATTCTGTTGATAGTCAGGACGGAATAAAGGAAAAGGTTTTTGAGTTTGCTCCTATTTTGAGTTACGGAGTTTTTGATAATCTCGATGTTATCATTTCTGTTCCTTATCAATCAATTAAGACTGAAGATAATACAACATTAACCGAAAGTAAAGAGAGCGGTGTCAGTGACCTATCTCTTGAATTAAAATGGAGATTTTTTGAGGCCGATGGTTTAAGTTTTGCTCTGAAACCGGGTGTATCTTTTCCTACGGGAGACGAGAATAAAGGACTTGGGTCAGGTAAAACTGATTACTCACTTTTTTTAATAACAACAAAAGAAATTAAGCCAGTCAATCTACACCTCAATTTAGGATATATAAGAAATGAAAACAAGTTTCAGGAGAGAAAAGATATTTTTCATTTATCCCTTGCAGGAGAGTATGAAGCTACTGAAAAACTTAAACTTGTTGCAAATATGGGAACTGAGACAAATGCAGATCCCGCTTCGAAAACTGATCCTGCCTTTGTTTTAATAGGTTTTATTTATTCTTTTTCTGATAAATTCAGCTTTGATGCAGGATATAAATATGGCTTGAATAAACCTGAAACAGATAATACCTATCTTTTAGGTATTACTTTTAAGTTCTAAGGAGGCAAATTATGCATATGGCAGATGCTTTGATAAGCCCGGAGGTAGGAGTTGGTTTCTGGGCTTTGTCTTTAGGTGGTATTATATACAGTGCCAGGAAGCTTAAGGAAAAGATAGATGAAAAAACTATTCCTCTGATGGGAATTTTAGGTGCCTTTGTCTTTTCAGCTCAGATGATTAATTTTACAATTCCTGCAACTGGTTCAAGCGGGCATTTAGGTGGGGGTATGCTATTGGCAATACTGTTAGGTCCCTATGCGGGCTTTATAGTAATGGCTTCAATATTGACTGTTCAGGCTCTTTTCTTTGCAGACGGCGGACTTCTGGCTTTAGGATGTAACATCTGGAACTTAGGATTTTATACCGCCTTTGTTGCTTATCCCTTTATTTACAAACCCCTTTTCAAAAATGGTAAAAACATATTTTTAGCAACCATTCTATCTGCAATTTTGGGGCTTCAGATGGGTGCGTTTAGTGTCGTTTTGCAAACATATTTCTCCGGAGTTACGGAACTTCCTTTTACTACCTTTTTAATGCTTATGCAACCTATTCATCTTGCTATAGGAATAGTTGAAGGTATAGTTACAGCAGGTATAATAAGATATCTTATTCAGATCAGACCTGAACTTTTTGAAAGCCTGTCCGGAAACGGTGAAGCTCTGGTAAGTTTAAACCTAAAAAAGGTTACCGTAACTTTACTTTTACTGACTGTTTTGACTGGTGGGTTTTTAAGCTGGTTTGCATCAACTCATCCCGATGGCTTAGAATGGTCAATAGAAAAGATTTATGGAAAGCCAGAAATACCGGAAAAAGACCATAAAATTACAGAGTTTTTGAAAAATTTGCAAGAAAAGATAGCCTTTTTACCAGATTATTCCTTTAAAAAATCAAACAAAGAACAAGAAAAAGAAGAAGCTGAGAAATATCCGAATTTGGATGCAGGGACAACTTTTTCCGGTCTCATAGGTTCTGCAATTGTTTTAGCGGTTATATTTTCAACAGGTTTTTTAATAAAAACATTAAAAAGGCGTAAAAATTAATAAGATAAATTTTTTATTGTTGAGGTAGGCGTTTTATTATTAGTTTTTTTAAAATTTTTAGAGAGGATATTATATTGCAGGGTAGTTCTTTCTTTGTTACCATATTAAGATAATGAGATTCGATGAGGAGTTTTTTAATTTAGGTTATATTGATAAACTTGCTTATCAAAATACCTTTATTCACAGGTTGGATGCAAGAATTAAGGTTTTAATCTCTGTTCTTTTTGTAATTTCTGTTGTTTCCTTTCCTAAATATGAGATTTTAAGGTTAATGCCTTATTTCTTGTTTCCTGTTATCTTTATAGCCTTGGGCGATATTCCTGTTGGTTTTTTGGCGAAAAGGGTTTTAATAGTTTCAGGATTTATCTTTTTTATAGCCCTATTCAACCCAATTATTGACAGAAAAGTTGCCTTTTATTTTTTTAATATCCCCGTAAGTTATGGGCTCATATCATTTTTCTCGATTTTTATAAAGTTTTTTCTCACCATTAGTATCCTGATTTTATTGGTTGCCACAACATCTTTTTCAGGTATCTGCTATGCACTGAGATATTTTAGGGTTCCAGAGATATTTGTTAATCAGCTGCTGTTTCTTTACAGATATATTTTTGTTCTTTTTGAAGAGACAATGAGGATGGTGAGGGCAAAGGAACTTAGAAGTTTTGGTAACAAAGGGGGGGACATAAAATCTTTTATAAAGTTAACAGGTAACCTTTTAATAAAAAGTATAGAAAGGGCGGAGAGAATTTATTACGCCATGTTATCCAGGGGTTTTGTTGGGAGTATGCCCTATTTGAGAAAAAAAAGAATTGACATTTATGATATATCTTTTTTTGCCATATCTTTTGTATTTTTAGTATTTTTTAGATTTACCAATATATCAACAGCCATAGAAAATTTTATAAAAAGGTGATTGGAAAATGAGCCATCATATTGTTAAATTTGAGAATGTGGTATATAAATACCCCGATGGGACTTCTGCACTTAACGGTATTAGTTTTCTTATTACCCACGGCGAATCGGTGGGTATAGTTGGCGCAAACGGTTCTGGTAAGACAACACTTCTTATGCATTTGAATGGATATCTTCTGCCAAGTAGTGGTGTAATAAATATCGGCGATATTGTCTTAAATAAAAAAACAAGACAGGAAGTAAGGAAAAAGGTCGGTGTTGTATTTCAGAATCCCGATGACCAGCTTTTTATGCCAACGGTTTATGAGGATGTGGCCTTCGGACCTATAAACATGGGGATGGAGGAAAGCCTGGTTGAAGAGAAAGTAAAATCTGCCTTAAATACTGTCAATTGTCTTGAACTTATAAACAAGCCACCCCATCACCTGTCAGGTGGTCAAAAAAGGGCTATTGCCATTGCAACAGTTATTGCTATGGATCCTGATATACTGGCTATGGATGAGCCCTCATCTAACTTGGATCCTAAATCAAGACGGGCGCTGATAAACCTTTTGAAAGGCTTCAATCACACCAAGATAATTGCCTCTCATGATCTGGATATGATACTGGATGTCTGTGAAAGGTGTATTGTAATAAAAGAAGGTATTGTTGTTGCAGACGGTTCCGTCCAAAAGATATTAAGCGACAAAGATTTATTGGAAGAAAACAATCTGGAGTTGCCTTTAAGATTGCAGAATCTTAAGATATAATCTCTTTTTACCATTTAAATCATTTTTTTATTAGAGTAAAATATTAATTTTAATTTAGGAGGTTATATGTGTTTGGCAATACCGATGAAGGTCGTTAATGTGCTTGACGACTTTTGTACTGTTGAACTTAACGGTGTGTCCAAAACCTGTTTTATAGGTTTTCTGGAAGATAAAATTGATATCGGAGATTTTTTACTTGTCCACTCCGGCATGGCAATTAAGAAGTTAAATTTAGAGGAGTCAGAGGCAATTCTTAAGGAGATTTCATTACTTATTGAAGGAGAGTCAAGTGAATCCTGATATTTTTAAAGATAAAGAGCTTGTTAAAAAAACTCTCAATGCCCTGAAAAAGAAAGTAGAAAAACTCGAAAATATCAGATTAATGGAGTTTTGTGGAACTCATACCCATAATATTTTTCAGTATGGTTTTAGAAATGCCTTTTTACCTCATATAAGATTTATTGCAGGACCGGGTTGTCCGGTCTGTGTTACTTCTGAGGAAGATTTAGCAGAGGTGAAGTTTCTTTTTGATAATTATGATGTTGGAATAATAGCCTATGGGGATTTGTTAAAAGTTCCTTTAAAAGGAAAAAGCCTTTTGGATTACAGAGCGGAAGGAAGACCTGTAGAGGTAGTTTACAGTGCTATAGATGCAGTTAAGATTGCAGAAAACAAAAAAGATAAAGAGTGGGTATTTCTTGGGGTTGGCTTTGAAACAACTACTCCCGGGACTTCTGCAAGTATAATGATAGCTGAAAAAAAGGGTATTAAAAATCTTAGCTACCTATCTTTTCACAAAAATACCAAAGCAGTTCTAAAAGCTCTTGGAACTTTAGGGAATTTATACGCCGATGGTGTAATACTACCGGGTCACGTTTCTGCAGTAGTTGGTTATAATTATTTCAGAGAAATTGAAAAATTTGGTATTCCTGCAGTCGTAGTTGGTTTTGAACCCCTTGATCTGCTGGCTGGCATTAGCGAACTGATTGATATGATTTTGAAAAAAGAGGTAGGAATTAAGTGTGCCTATCCCCGGGCTGTTAATGAAAGGGGCAATGAAAAGATGCTAAGGGCAATCGAAGATACCTTTGATACAATAGATGCTTACTGGCGTGGTCTTGGAATAATAGAGAACGGTGGTTATGAATTAAAGAATTTCTATGACGGATTTAATGCAAGGAAAAAATACTCCATTCCCAAAGAGCTTCCAGTAGATAAGGAAAAAGGCTGTAGATGCGGAGACGTATTAATTGGCAGGATAGAACCTACGGATTGTCCTTTATTTAAAAAGGTCTGTAGCCCTGCAAATCCTATAGGTCCCTGTATGGTCTCCTATGAAGGAACCTGTCTTGCCTATTATAAATGGGGGGTTGAAAACCAACGTTTGGATTAAGGTTAAGCTTCAGAAATAAATAAATTGATAAAAGTGACCTATTTAATTAAGCTGACAGAAGGGAGAGGATACTTAAATGAACGAAGGGAAAAAGATATCACTTAGCTTAGGAAGCGGAGGGAAGATCAGCTTTGATTTTGTTAAAAAAGAGATTATATCAAGGTTTTCTAACCCTATTCTTGACTCTCTTGGCGATGGTGCTAATATTTTAAATAATCTGGTGGTTACAACTGATAACTTTACAGTTCATCCGGAGTTTTTTGATGGCGGAAATATAGGAATTTTATCCTTTTGCGGTATGGTTAATGATTTGGCATCTATGGCAAGTAAACCTATGTATATGACAATGGGGCTTGTTATCGAGGAAGGTTATGATTATAAAAAACTTTTAAAGATAATCGATGATATAAAAAATCTTGCCGATAATTTTGATGTAAAGCTAATTTGCGGTGATACGAAGGTTGTGGAAAAAGGGAAAATGGAAGGAATCCATATTTCAATTACAGGTATTGGTTTAAGGATGACCGATTACAGTTTGCCGGTTAAAAACTATAAAAATGGTGATAAGATAATTTTGACGGGCACACTGGGAGAGCATACCATTTCTGTCTTAAAGGCAAAAGGGGCAATCGAGTTTGATGGTGTTATCAACTCCGATGTGGCTCCACTCTGTGGCGTCATAGAAAACCTGATTAAGGAAGGTGTCAGACCAAAATTTATACGGGATGTTACAAGAGGGGGCTTTTCTGCTGTTCTTAATGAGCTTTCCTACATCGGTAATATTGAGATTTTGATAGATGAGGAAAAGATTCCTGTCAATGATTCGGTAAAGGCTATATGCGATATTTATGGTTACGATATATATAGCTTGGCCTGTGAGGGTAGAATGGTCATTGTGGTGGAGGACGAAGAGGCTGAAAAAGCGGTTTCTGTTTTAAAGGATTTTGAGGTTTCGAAGGGATCATCCGTTGTAGGAGAGATTTTAAGCAATGATAGACAGCTTGTTGTATTAAAAACCATGTATGGCGGAAAGACAATTCTTGATATGCCATTAGGCGAGATATTACCAAGAATATGTTAACATAAAAAGGAGGGTACCATGGCATTAGTTCCGATGAAACAAATACTTGATGAAGCAAAAAAAGGGAATTATGGTGTCGGTGCGTTTAACGTCAATAATATGGAGCAAATTCAGGCAATCATGGAGGCGGCAAGACGGACAAAATCACCTGTGATTGTTCAGGCAAGCAGAGGAGCCCTTAAATATTCCAATCTTATATATCTTAAATATCTTATCGTTGCGGCAAATGAAGAAAATCCTGATATACCTATAGCAATGCATTTAGATCACGGCAACGGACTTGAGGTTGTTAAACAGGCCATAGATTTAGGTTTTACTTCCGTTATGATTGACGGTTCTCTTATGGAAGACGGAAAAACTCCCAGCACTTATGAATATAATCTTGAAATTACAAAAAAAGTTGTTGAGTATGCCCACAGATTCGGGATAACAGTTGAAGGGGAGTTAGGAACATTGGGTGGTATAGAAGATGGTGTTGGTTCCGGAAAGATACATTTAACAGACCCCGATCAGGCAGAGGAGTTTATAAAGGAGACCGGAGTTGATGCCTTAGCTGTTGCCATAGGCACATCTCACGGTGCCTACAAATTTAAAGCAGAACCCAAACTTGCCATAGATATTGTTAAGGAAATCAACAGGAGATGTCCTGAGGTGCCTCTCGTTATGCATGGTTCTTCTTCGGTGCCTGCCGAGCTTGTTGAGATAGTTAATAAATATGGTGGTAAAATGCCTAACGCAAAGGGAGTTCCGGTGGAGTCAATACAGGAGGCTATAAAATACGGTGTTAGAAAGATTAATGTTGATACCGATTCGAGGATAGCAGTCACTGGTGCCATAAGAAAGGTATTTTATGAAGAGCCTGACAAGTTTGACCCGAGAGATTACCTAAAACCGGCAAGAGAGGCAATGACTAAGGTGGTAGAAGCAAGAATGATTGCCTTTGGTTCCGCAGGGCATGCCTTTGATTACAAACCAATGAGCTTAGAAGAAATGAAAAAGTTTTACTTGAAGTAAAAAGTTTGGGAAGTTAGTAAAAGATTCCGGTATATCTATTCTGATTACTCAGATTAGTTTTTTTGTAAGAGTTTATTTGGTTTTTTTAAAAAAACTTTAGTCAGCAAAAATTAGAGAGGAGGTTTTTATGAAAAAGGTTCTTGTTACTTATTATTCAAAAAGTGGTAATACAAAAAAAATGGCAGAAATTATTGGTGAAGAATTAAAGGCAAAGAATTTTGATGTTACGGTAAAAGGTGTAGAAG
>JAOAGA010000033.1:13564-17550 GCA_026415985.1 Pseudomonadota bacterium
GAAGTAAACATCGATAGTCTTCCTGAGTATGATGGATATATTGTTGGTTCTCCCAATTATTTTGGGACAATGGCTTATCCGGTTAAAAAATTTTTTGATGATTCTGTAAAATTTTTTAAGAAATTAGAGGGTAAGGTTGCATCCGCCTTTTGTTCAACCGGTATGATTGGTGGTGGCGGAGAGACTGTATGCCTTGATATACTAAAGGCATTTTTAATTCATGGATGTGTAGTTGTTGGTTATTGTTCGGCGGGACATTACGGACCTGTTTCCATTGGTTCACCTGATGAAAGGGTTAATAAAGAAATTGCAATTCTTGCAGATAAATTTTCTCAGGTCTTGAATAAGTTTTAACTATAAACACGAAAAATTTAAAGATCGTATATAAAATTATATAGATGTTTGTTAGTCGTAAAAACCATATTTCTGAATCATAAAATTTTTGTGCAAGAAAGGAGTTAGAATGGTTAAACTTGATTTCGGAAAGATGAACGGTCTTATGCCTGCAATAATACAGGATGCTGAAACAGGTGAGGTATTGATGCTTGCCTTTATGGACGAGAAGGCACTAAATCTAACATTGGAAACAAAAAAAACCTGGTTTTTTAGCAGGAGCAGAAATAAATACTGGATGAAAGGTGAACAGTCGGGGCACATACAGGAAGTAGTTGAAGTCTTAACAGACTGCGACAGTGATTCAGTGCTGATAAAGGTAAGGCAGCATGGTGGAGCAGCTTGTCATACAGGTAACAGGAGTTGTTTCTATATAAAGTGGGAAGACGGAAAATGGGTTGAGCATTCAGAACCACTTTTTAATCCCGATGAGGTATATAAGAAATAGCTTATGTTTAATAAACTTTCTTAACAATGGGGATGTTGAAAATTTTGTTTTCAATCTAAATGGCTATATATAATGAAAGGAGTTTTCAGATGTCAAATCTTTTAAAATTTGGTATTCCTAAAGGAAGTCTTGAAAACGCAACAATAGAACTATTTAAAAAGGCTGGATGGACAATTATTCCATCTTCGAGGAACTATTTCCCGTCAATTGATGATGAAGAGATTAAATGTAATCTTATACGTTCACAGGAGATGGGTATATATGTTGAAAAAGGAACAATTGATGCTGGTATTGCAGGTAAAGACTGGGTTTTAGAAAATGATTCTGACGTGGAGTATATATGTGATCTTGTTTATTCTAAAGTCTCAAAGAGACCGACAAGATGGGTTTTGGTTGTAACGGAAGACTCCCCCATCAGGAAAATTGAAGACTTAAAAAATAAGACCATTTCTACGGAACTGGTAAAATTTACAAAAAAATATTTTGCCGAAAGAAATATTCCTGTAAAGGTTGAGTTTTCTTGGGGAGCTACGGAAGCAAAGGTAGTAGAAGGACTCTGTGATGCTATTGTGGAGGTAACAGAGACAGGGTCCACTATTAAGGCAAATGGATTAAGAATAGTTGAAACCCTTATGACATCTAATCCCGTTCTGATTGCTAACAAGAAGTCTCTGAAAAATAAATGGAAAAGGTCAAAGATTGAACAGATTGCTACCCTTCTTCAAGGTGCCTTGAAGGCAGATAATATGGTGGGCATCAAGATGAACGCTCCGAAAAATAAGGTTGAAGAAATAATAAAAATTCTTCCAAGCCTTAATTATCCAACAATTTCAAATCTTTATAATTCTGAATGGGTATCTATAGAGAGCGTTCTTAATGAGAAGACAGTTCGTGATATAATTCCCAAATTACTGAAATCAGGTGCAGAAGGAATAATTGAGTACCCGATAAATAAGATTATTGATAAGTAAAGGTTAAGCGATTAAAAAATACTGGCTATGTTTTAACCGCCTGTGAGAATAACCTTAATCTGGTTTTTTCAAAGCTTTACATTGATTGATGAACGTCAAATACAAGGAAGATGTCTTTGTTTATAGAAAGGGTGCTTTAGGAGACACAATATTTTTTATCCCTTTCTTATTTAGTCTCAGAAAAGTTTTTAGACAAATTTTTTTTGCTGGAAATTATTTATATCGCGACCTTTTCTTTGGAATTGATTTCATAAATTTTTTAGATGCCGATAGTACTTTCGTTTTTAATTTGATGAGAGGAAAAGAAAATTTAGAAGTTAACAGTTTTTATATATTTTCAAAAGCTTTCGATAAAATAAGGGATAATTACTTTATTTATGAGCCTCTGCAGGAAAATACGTGGGTATATAAATATCCCTATGACTGTATTAGTGTTAATTTTGAAAAAGAAAATATCTATTTTCCTGTGGTTTTTAATGAGAAACTGTTTTCTCTTATAAAAAATAAAAAAATTGTTTTATTTCATCCCGGTAGCGGTGGTAACAGGAAAAGATGGAGTCTTGGGAATTTTTTCGTTATCGAGGAGTTTTTAAAGAAGATTGGTTATGAAGTAATTTATATTCTCGGGGAATCGGAGACACATTTGTTGAAATTCTTCGGGAATAGAAAAATTGTCTATAATTCTTCTTTCAGTGACATAATTTTTTTGCTACAATATGCAAAAATATTTATCGGGGGAGATTCGGGTATCGGGCATTTAGCAGGAGTTATTGGTGTTGATGGGTTTATGTTGTTTGGCCCTTCAAATGATCAGATTTACAGACCCTACGCGGGGTTAAAGGTGATAAAATCAAATAACGTTGATGATATAGAATCCAGCTATATAATAGATAAATTAGGAGGGATGATTGAAAAAGGATGAGATATTTATTGTTTCCGATGCAACAGGCGAGACGGCGGAAAAACTTGTTTTGTCTGTCATAGCCCAGTTTGATAAGTCCCATTTTGAGATAAAAAAGTTTTCTAAGGTATCACAACCAGAAGAGATAAAAGATATAGTGAAAAAGGCTCTTCATAAAGAAGCGGTTATTGTTTATACACTTGCTCAAAAGTGGATGAGAGAGCTTATAGTAAGAGAGTGTGAGCATAGTAAAATTAATTATATCGATTTGCTGGGACCTGTTATGAGTAAATTTGCCCAGTATTTTTCTATTAAACCTGTAGAGTTGCCCGGTGCCCAGCATAAGATTGATGAGTATTATTTTAAAAAAATAGATGCCATAGAGTTTACCGTTAAGCACGACGATGGAAATAATATTGATACTGTTTATGAGGCAGATATCGTTATCATAGGTGTTTCCAGGACATCAAAAACTCCCCTGTCTATTTATCTTTCCCACGAAAACTGGAAGGTGGCAAATATTCCTTTTATTCAGGACTTAGCAATTGATATCGATTTATCTAAGTTGCAAAATAAGGTTGTTGGCCTGACAATTGATCCGGTATATTTAACAGATATTCGGAAGGTCAGATTAAAGCATATGGGAAAAGACTTAAATAACAGATATGCAGATCTTAAATATGTTTACGAAGAAATTAATGCTTCCATAGATTTTTTCAGAAAAAAGAAGATACCAACCGTTGATGTGACAAAAAAGTCTATAGAAGAGACCGCAGGTGAAATTTTAAAAATATTAAATAAAACAAAAGTTAGATATTAATGGAGGAGATATGGGTAAGGGTACAAGAAGAAAAGAGTTAAATCAAAGAAGGCATAGAAGAGAAAAAAGATTGAAGTTGAGGGCAAAGGAATCAAGTCAGGTGGCAAAAGAAGAATCCAAAAAATAGGCACTATTTTTTAGATTGCACAAAAAATAATCAATTCTGCCGAAGATTTAAAAGCTAATACTCCTTAAGGCCAATTGGAAATAATTTTTATAATCTAATGAGAAGTTGTTATAGCATGTAGTGCAATGCATTCTCGTTTAAACATTTTATTGCTTTTAAACATAGCCTTGGGATATTATTAATTGCCTTTTTAAAACATTCACCAACTACTTTTTGCGGTTAACCAAAATATTAAAAATTGGCATAACCATTGCTTTGGATAATAGACCATCTAAATTTCGGAGGTTTATGTGCTTTTCAGAAAGGTAAGTGAGTCATTTTATGAG
>JAOAGA010000034.1:0-5450 GCA_026415985.1 Pseudomonadota bacterium
CGTTTTTATGGACAAAGAGCATTCATATCATAGGGAAAAGGATTTAATGGCAATTGGTGCCTCAATTGAAAACATTCTTCTTTATGCCTATTCTCTCGGTATAGGAACTACATGGTTAGGTGAGATATTAAAAAACGCCGATAAAATAAGAGAGCTGTGCCAGTTAACAGAAAGATATGAGCTTTTTTGTGTAATCGCCTTGGGTTGGATTGACAAGAAACCTAAACCTGTTGGCAGGGAAGATCTTTCAAGTTTAATATTAAAAGTAATATAAACAAGCATTTGACAGGGGGGGAAAATGAAGGCTGTTATAATGGCTGGTGGATTTGGCACAAGATTAAGACCTTTAACCCAAAACATCCCCAAACCGATGGTTCCTTTAATGAACAAACCGATGATGGAGCACATTGTATCACTCCTTAAAAGACATAATATAAAAGATCTAATAGTATTGCTATTTTTTCAGGGAGATGTAATAGAAAACTATTTTAAAGATGGGAAAGATTTTGGGGTTGACATAAGATATATTATACCCACCGAAGATTATGGCACTGCAGGTGCTGTAAAACTTGCCGAAGAATACATAGATGACACCTTCCTTGTAATATCGGCAGATGTTCTGACAGATTTTAACCTTAATTATGCCATTGATTTTCACAAAAAAAGAAAGGCCGATGCAACTATACTGCTAACAAGGGTAGAAAACCCTTTGCCCTTTGGAATTGTAATTACTGAACAGAACGGAAGAATAAAAAAATTTTTAGAGAAACCAAGCTGGGGAGAGGTTTTTAGCGATACCATAAATACGGGTATTTACATACTGGAAAAGGAGGTTCTTCAATTCATCCCTAAGAACAAGGAGTTTGACTTCAGCAAAGACCTCTTTCCTTTAATGATGTCCAAAAAGAAAAAGCTTTTTGGTGCCGATATGGAAGGTTACTGGAAAGATGTAGGTAATCTTACAGAGTATAGACTGGCTCACTTAGATGTCCTTGATAGTAAAGTTAACATTGAGATACCTTTAAAAAAAATAAATAAAAGGCTTTTTTTAGGAGAAGGAAGCAAGGTAGATTATACCGTAACCATTGAAGGTTTGGCAGTTGTGGGGAATAACTGCAAAATAGAAAAGAATGTTACAATCAGGAACTCGGTTATCGGAAATAACAGTGTAATAGAGGAAGGTTCAAAAATACTTGATTCTGTTATCTGGGATGGTGTATTTGTTGGCAGATTGGGAGAGATAAAAGAAAGCGTTGTTGGTTCAAATACAGTTATTAAAGAAGGTGCCCACCTTTCAGAAGAAGTAGTAGTTGCTGACACCTGCACTATAGGAAGATTTAGCCTCTTAAAGCCCGGAGTAAAGGTCTGGCCTATGAAAACAGTGGAAGACGGGGCAATACTTGCAAGTAGCCTTATTTGGGGGGAAAGCTGGTCAAAATCAATATTTGGACCCTATGGTGTTTGCGGACTCGCTAATTTTGAGATAACTCCTGAGTTTGCTGCCAAGTTAGGGGCCGCCTATGGGGCAACATTTAAGAAAGGAGATACAATAGCAACATCACGAGACCACCATCCTGCTTCAAGAATGATAAACAGAGCTTTTATGACTGGTGTGTTATCAACGGGGGTTAATGTCCATGATTATGGAGTAATCCCTGTCTCCGTAGCAAGATTTTTAACAAGAACCTTCGGCGAGACCGGTGGTATATATACAAGAAAGTCGCCCTTTGATCCGGACATAATTGATATGAAATTCTATGAGGAAAGGGGTATAGATATCGGCACAAACAAAGAGAAAACTATTGAAAGGTTCTTTTTCGGAGAGGATTTCAGAAGGGTTGGCATTGAAGATACCGGCAGAATATCTTTTCCTTCAGATTTTATTGAAAACTATAAGAGAGGATTTTTGAATAATATAAATGTATCGGAGATTATGAAAAGAAAGTTTAAAATAGTTATAGATTTCTCCCATGGGAGCGCATCTAATATCTTTCCATCAATTTTGGGCAAACTTGATTGTGAGCTGGTAGCTCTTAATGCCAATTTAGAAAGCTCAAAGCTTACAAAGACAAAGCCAGAGTTTGAGAACTCACTCACTCAGCTAAGTAATATAGTAAGATCAATAGAAGCAGATTTAGGGGTATTTCTTGATGCGGGAGGCGAGAAAATCTATTTGATTGACGAAAGAGGAGAAATATATAATGGCGTTATAAATCTTTTAACAATTCTGACAATGCTCATTCAATCCAATAGAGATATAAAGAAGATAGCGGTGCCGGTTAATGCATCTATGGCAGTTGAAGATATAGCAAAAAAATATGATATTGAAACAGTTAGAACAAAAACATCGAACCGTGCTATAATGGAGTCCGCACTTATGGAAAGTCTATACTTTGTTGGTGAGAATTATGGTGGTTATGTTTTTCCCAACTTTCTGCCTGCCTTTGATGGGATGTATTCAATAATTAAAGTCCTTGAATGTCTTGCAAAACTAAAAACATCGCTATATGAGATAAAAAAGACCATCCCCTATACCTATCTTATTAGTGATACAATCCCTTGTTCATGGGAAAAAAAGGGCCTGGTAATGAGATATTTAGTTGAAAAGACTAATAAAATGAATGTTGAATTGATAGATGGTATAAAGGTTAAAAAGGATACAGGGTGGTATCTTGCGATCCCCTCTCCCGATAAAGCCTATTTTAATATATTTGCAGAAAGTTATGACAGGAAGGGGGCTGAAGAGCTAATAAATGAAATAAGAAAAATTGTTATGGAAGGGCTGGAGGCTTAGTTATGAATCAAATAAAATTCGGCACATCAGGTTGGAGAGGAATTATAGGTGAAGAGTTTACCCTTGAAAGAGTAAGGGTTGTAGTTCAGGCAATAGCAGATTATCTGTCAAAGGAAGGCTTGAAGGATAAGGGAATTATTATTGGTCATGATAGCAGATTTATGGGTGAATGGTTCTCTAAGGAGGCTGTTAAGATTCTTTCTGCCAATGGTATAAAATCTTATCTAATCTCCAGAGAGGCGCCTACGCCCGTTATATCTTATGAAATATTAAGAAGAAAGACAGCGGGAGCAATTAACTTTACCGCAAGTCATAATCCACCGGAATATAACGGAATCAAGTTTTCACCTCAATGGGGTGGTCCCGCTTTACCGGAGACAACAAAATGGATTGAAACAAGGGCCAATGAGCTTTTGGGACAGGTTTCCTTCAAAGAAAGTTTTTCCTTTGAAAAACTTGTTAAAGAAAACGTTGTTGAAATAATAGACCCTTCTTCATACTATATTGATGCACTGAGAGAAAAGGTTGATTTCAAAAGCATAGCAAACTCACAGATTAAGATAATTATAGATCCCATGTATGGAACTGCAAGAGGTTATATCGACAGGGTTCTGGAAGAAGAGGGGCTAAAATGTAAGGTCATTCATGATTTTCGTGATCCCTATTTCGGAGGTTCTGCGCCGGATCCGATGGAAAGTAACTTAAAAGAGATAATTAGCTGGCTAAAAGAGGATAAAAAACTTATTTTAGGAGTCGCAACAGATGGAGATGGAGACAGGTTTGGGATTGTCGATAGGGGAGGGGTTTTCATAATACCTAATCTTATTCTCGCAATAATCTATTACTATCTGATTAAGTATAAAGGCATGGTTGGTGGTGTAGGCAGATCCTATGCTACAACCCATTTGCTGGACAGAATTGCCAGAAAGTTTAATCAGCCATTATATGAAACTCCTGTTGGTTTTAAGTATCTTGGTGAGCTTATATCGAATGGTAAGATCGTATTGGGTGGAGAAGAAAGTGCAGGATTATCTGTCCAGGGCCATGTTCCGGAGAAAGATGGTATCCTTGCAGGGCTACTTGTGGTTGAAATTGTTTCAAAGAGAGGACTTTCTGTATGTGATCTGATAAAAGAGATCTTCAATGAGGTAGGTTCCCTTTATTCTGACAGAAAAAATTTTCTTGTTACTTCGGAAATCAGAGAAAGATTTAAGGATAAACTTAAAAAAATTCCCAATAGTTTTGCAGGACTTAAGGTAATTGATAAAAAAGAGATAGATGGAGTAAAAATATATTTAGAGAAAGATAGCTGGCTCCTTTTTAGGGAATCAGGTACCGAACCTGTAATAAGAATTTATGCCGAGGCAGAGAATAAAGAAACCCTGAATATGCTAATGGAGAACGGCAAAAAATTTATTTTTGGTGAGGATGAATAATGATATTTAAACGTTTTGTTGTAGGTCCCCTTGAGGTTAACTGCTATATAATTGCAGATGAAGAGACTAAGGAAGGATTTATAGTTGATCCCGGAGATAACGGCTCAGAACTATATGAGTTCATTAAATCATCGGGGATAAATCTGAAATATATAATAAATACCCACTGTCATTTTGACCATATCGGGGCTAACAAAATACTTAAGGAAAAGACCGGTGCAAAACTGGCCATTCACATAGCTGAAAAACCATTACTTGAAAGGGCAGAAACAGGAGCAAAATTGTGGGGATTTAACATTGATGCCTCTCCTGAACCAGATGTTTATCTAAATGACGGAGACATACTGAAGGTAGGAAATATTGATGTCTTAGTGATCCATACGCCGGGACATTCTCCCGGAGGGATATGCTTAAAGATAGACGATATAATAATTACCGGTGACACTCTTTTTGCAGGTGGTATTGGCAGGACAGATTTTCCCGGAGGAAGTTTTGATGAGATAATAAAATCTATAAAAGAGAAGCTGTTTATATATCCAAAAGACACAAAAATATATCCCGGACATGGTCCTGCAAGTACAATAGAGAACGAAAAAATTTATAATCCATTTTTTTAAGGGGGTAATATGAAAAGAGTAGGGCACTTAATTGTAGCATTATTAATTGTTATGGGATTTTTTAACTTGAGCTACGCTCAACAGCAGAACCAGCCAAAGGATAATCCAAAGAAGGATGTAAAGGCTGAAGAAGACAGTCTGTTGCCTCACAGAGATATTCAGGATATACCGGTGCCTTATTCAATGAAGTTAGATAAAGATAATACCTTTATTTTCGAGACCAAGGGGATAAAAGTAGGAATAATATCCTATAAAGGAAGAGTCGATGGTTACTCATTGGCGGAGGCCTTAAAAAACAATTTGGTTGAAGAAAAATGGACTTTGCAAAATATCTTGAATTATAAAAATACATCAAGCTTAAGTTTTATAAAAGATCAGAGAAACCTTATTATCTTTATTGAAGAAGGGCTTTTCAACACCCGGTTAGAGTTAAGAGTAGGTTTAATAAATCAGTAAGACATTGAGGATAAGGTTCTCAGCCTTATCCTCAACAATATAGCTTTGCTGTTCTTTTGAAGTTCTTAAGCGTCAAAAGTTATCTTGCCATCTTTATAACTTATTAATATTTTCTGCCCTTCCTTTATAGTACCCTTTAATATCTCC
>JAOAGA010000034.1:5544-10993 GCA_026415985.1 Pseudomonadota bacterium
TAACATCAATATCTTTATCCTTAAGTGTTCTGGAAATATTTTTTAACTGAATATCAACGATTTTTTTAATATGATCTCTTTCAAGTCTGTGAAAAATTATTATCTCATCTAATCTGTTAAGAAATTCCGGCTTAAAATACTCCTTAAGAAGGCTGTTTACCTTACCGGTAATCTCTTCAAAACTGAGAGATTCATCAAGAATATAGGGACTGCCGATATTTGAGGTCATTATAATTATACTGTTTTTAAAATCTACCGTTCTACCTTTACTATCAGTGAGTCTGCCGTCATCAAGTATCTGTAATAGAATATTAAATACATCTGGATGTGCCTTTTCTATCTCATCAAGCAGTATTACGGAGTATGGTTTTCTTCTGACAGCTTCTGTCAGATAACCACCTTCCTCGTATCCGACATATCCCGGTGGTGCACCGATTAGTTTAGATACAGAATGTTTTTCCATAAACTCTGACATATCAAGCCTGATAATTGCCTTTTCAGTATCAAATAAAAATTCTGCCAACGCCTTTGCAAGCTCCGTTTTTCCTACGCCCGTTGGTCCCAAAAAGAGAAAAGAACCAATGGGCCTGTTCGGATCCTGTAACCCCGCTCTGTTTCTTCTGACCGCATCGGATATGGCTGATATGGCGTCTTTCTGCCCCACAACCCGTTCGGAGATTCTATCTTCCATAGATATAAGTTTTTCCTTTTCACCCTCCAATAACTTAGCTACGGGAATACCAGTCCATCTTGAGAGAACGTAGGCTATATCCTCTTCATCTACCTCCTCTTTTAACATCTTTCTGTCTTTTTGGATATTCTTAAGCTCTTTATTTTTCTCGTTAAGCCTTTTTTCCAGTTCTAAAAGCTTTCCATATTTGATTTCCGATGCTTTGTTAAGATCTCCCTTCCTTAAGGCATCCTGCTCTTCAATTTTAAGTCTCTCTATCTCTTCTTTTATTGTTCTGATTTCTGCAATTTTTTCTTTCTCGCTGTTCCAGATAAGTTTCAGTGAGTTTAACTTTTCATTGAGCTCAGAGATCTCCTTTTCTAACTCTGTTAATTTTTGAAGTGACTGTTCATCTTTTTCTTTAATCAGGGCCTGCCGTTCAATCTCAAGCTGAATAAGCCTTCTCTGAACCTCATCTATCTCTGTAGGAACGCTATCTATCTCTATCCTGAGTCTTGAGGCAGCTTCATCAATTAGATCTATCGCCTTATCAGGCAAAAATCTATCGGATATATATCTGTTTGAAAGATAGGCAGAGGCTACAATTGCAGAATCTTTTATTCTTACTCCGTGATGAACTTCATATTTTTCTTTCAACCCTCGCAGTATAGCTACTGTATCCTCTAAAGATGGTTCATTTACATAAATTGGCTGAAATCTTCTTTCAAGGGCAGCATCTTTTTCAATATATTTTCTATACTCATCTACAGTTGTAGCACCTATACAGTGGAGTTCACCCCTTGCCAAAGGGGGTTTGATCATATTTCCTGCGTCCATAGCACCTTCTGCAGCACCTGCGCCAACTATTGTATGGAGCTCGTCTATAAAAAGAATAATTTTCCCCTCTGATTCAATAACCTCTTTTAGCACCGCCTTTAACCTGTCCTCAAACTCACCTCTGTATTTTGTTCCCGCTATCAGAGATCCCATATCAAGGGCAATAATCTTTTTATTTTTAAGCATTTCCGGAACATCACCTGATATTATTCTTTGGGCAAGTCCCTCAACAATTGCAGTTTTCCCCACACCGGGATCGCCGATAAGAACGGGATTATTTTTTGTCCTTCTTGATAAGACCTGTATCACCCTTCTTATCTCTTCATCCCTCCCTATTACGGGGTCTAACTTTCCCTTTCTCGCTAAATCTGTCAGATCTTTGCCGTATTTTTCAAGGGCCTGATACTTATCCTCCGGATTCTGATCGGTAACCCTTTGATGTCCTCTTATGCCCTGAAGAACTGATAGGACAGCGCTTTTAGTAATCCCTAATGATTTAAAAAATTTAGATATATCCTTTTCTGCAGATATAGCTCCAAGTAAAAGATGCTCTGTGCTAACATAATCGTCCTTTAACTCTTCCTTTTCCCGCCATGCTGAATCCAAGACCTTTTCAGTATCCGGAGAGATTATTATCTTTGCTCCCTGCACCTTAGGGAATCTGTTAATCCTGTTATCAAGTTGAGAGATTAACTGATCCCTGTTAACTCCGATCTTTTCAACAATTTTCGAAGGAACTGACTCGCCATCGGTAAAGAGAACATAAAAAATATGTTCAGGCTCAATGGCCTGATTGTCATATTTTTGTGCAAGGGAGTATGCCCCTTGAATTGCATTTTGTGATTTAACGGTAAATTTTTCAAAATCTATCATCTGAAACCTCCTTCTGCCCTTAACCTAAATTTAATCATTAAGGTAAGGAAAAGCAAGTCAGAGGTGGACCTACTAAGTTTTTGACTTAAAGATCAAAGATGATAACCAATGATGATCAGCTATTGTCTACTTAACCAGGTATTTTATTACAACAAATCCTAAAACAAGCAGAACAAAAAACAAGATTGTAAGAAGGTTTAGATATTTAACAAGTACCGGTTTGACCTTTTCACCAAAAAAATAAATTGATAGTCCAACAAGAAAAAATCTCATTGCCCTGCCAATGGCAGAAGCTAATATAAAATTAATTATGTTTAGTCTAACCGCCCCTGCGGTTATTGTAATTAGTTTATATGGGATTGGTGTGAAGGCAGCAGTAAAAACTATCCATACATCTTTCTCATAATACATGCCTTTAACTGTTTCAAACTGACTTTGAAGTTTATAAAAATTTATTATAGGCATACCTATATAATCCATCAGATAAACTCCGATAAAATAACCTAAAATCCCACCTAAAACCGAGGCTATTGTTGATAAAAAAGCGTAAAAAATGGACTTTCTGGGGTTGATAAAAGACAAAGCCATCTGAAGGAGATCCGGTGGGATTGGGAAAAATGATGATTCAGTAAAAGAGTTCAGAAATAATATGGCACTTCCGTGTTTTTTCTCTGCGTAATGAAGGATTTTTTCTTTAAGTTTTTTAAACATTTAAATGCTCCTTAAGTTAAGACACAAATTTTTTATTTTCAGAATGAATGATTGCATCTTTTATTATATATCCAATAGTCCTTTTACTTGCTATATTTAACAATTTCTCTTTACCTTTTTGGGCTACCTTCAGTGCCGTCTCATAATTATTCCTTATAAACAATATCTTATCTGCTAAGTCTTCAGGCTCTTCAGGCTCTACAAGAAATATCTCATCTTCATTGAAAAACTCTAATACGGCGGGAGACCTTTCGGTCACTACTACCGCTGAACCCGCAATGGCATCATATACCTTATTTGGTACCACTCTCATAGCCTTGCCATCTTTTCTGAATATACCAAGAACAATATGAGAGCTTGCTATTTCTAATGAAAGCTTATCCCTGTCAAGCCAATCGATGAAGGATATATTATCAATATTTTTCTCTTTAACAATCCTTCTTATCTTTTCGTAATCCTGTCCTTTCCCAACCAAAAGGAATCTTATCCCGCTTGTCTTTAATATCTCTGCTGAGTATACAATAGTTTCAACGCTATGTAAGGGGATATATTTGCCCACATAAAGGACAGTAAACTCATTCTTTTTAGGAACTGTTACTTTGCGGTAAAACTCATCCGTAGCACCTACCGGAACGATAATAAACTTATCCTTAGAAAGATTAAAAATATCAGCCAAATAATCTCTATGGGCCTTGGTATCAATAAAAATAGTATGGGGCAGTTTAAAAGAGATTTTATCAATATAAAAAATTATCTTTGAAATTAAAGAGGTCTCTTTAAAAAGTTTTCTGTCAATCACAAAGGTGTCATAGAGAGACACCAAAGGATTAAAAAAAATTTTTAAACCTTTAAGCTTTATTAAAGGATAGAAAAAAATGACATCTAAATGAGATGGATAGCCGATAAAAAGACCATCCACCTTTTTTAAGCCTATTAACTTAAATAATAACTTTAGATAGGCAAAAAAAAACTTGAAGGCGAGTATTATCAGGCTGTTGATTTTTCCATATCTTTTTGCATCTTTTTCTTTAACCTCTTCATTAATTTCTATGACATCAATGCCAACAGCTCTTAAAGCCTCTATGAATATAATATTTCTTGAATAATTCTTTTCGTAAGTTCCAAAATACGCTACTTTCAATTCCTTAAACCCCTCAGAATATCCGAAACATATTGACCAATTGCTAAAGATGCGGTAAGTCCCGGTGACTCTATCCCAATGAGATTTACAAAACCTTCAAATCCTTTTTGGCTTTCTTCATTGATAACAAAATCTCTCACCCCTTCACCTTTAAGCTTTGGTCTTATACCTGCCATATCAGGATGGATAAAATCTTTATTGACTCCCTCTAACAATTTTAATGCGCTCTCAAAAAAATAATCCCTTTTACTTACATCAACAGAATAATCAATAGCATCAACAAAATAGGCTGAAGGCCCAAACTTCATTCTGCCTGCCAAATCGAGGGTAATATGAACCCCCAAGCCTTTTAAATTATCATGAGGTAAGGGATAGACAAGTCTGCTGACGATAGCAGGTCTGGAATAGTAGAAATAGTCACCTTTACAGTATCTTATTCTGTAGCCAGCCTTATCAATATCTATACCAACCATCTCAGCAAGCTTGTCAGAGTAAAGTCCTGCGGAGTTAACAACATATTTAGTCTGAATCCTTTCTCCATCTTCTGCTTCAATTAAATACCCGCTTTTTAGCTTATTTATTTTTGAAACCTTTTTTGAAAAGCCAAACAATACCCCTTTATCTTTGTTTAATAGATATAGTTTTCTCATGTAACTGTGTGTATCTAATATTCCCGTTTCCTTTGAGTAAATAGCAAAATCGCCTTTTACATTGGGCTCTAACTCTTTAATCTTTTCTTTTTCTATTAACTCTAATCCTTCAGCGCCATTTATAACCCCTCGTTTGTAAAGGTCTATCAGATGGTCTTTCTCATTATAACTGGCAACTATCAGTTTGCCCGTTTTTTTGTAGGGGATATTATATCTATCGCAAAAATCATATAAAAGTTTTCTCCCCTCCACACAAAGTTTCGCCTTTAAGGAGTCTTCCGGGTAGTAAATGCCTGCATGAATTACTTCGCTGTTTCTACTGCTGGTCTCTGTTCCAAAGGTTTGTTCTTTATCGATAACCAGGATATCATTAAAATGTTGAGATAAACCAAAGGCTGTGGCTAATCCGACAACACCGGCACCAATTACGGTAATCTGAAAATCTGACATCTTATTTAAAACTCATCCCATAGATAAAGTTTTCAGAACGGCTATCTCTTTCCCATTCTTTTAATGTGAGCCCCCTTTTATCCTTTTCTGAAATCAGGGGGTTACTGTTTTTTACTT
>JAOAGA010000034.1:11003-17543 GCA_026415985.1 Pseudomonadota bacterium
TTTACTTCTTCGAAGATCATCTTTAACCCTTTATCACACAGAGACCAATCTATATCCTCTGCAAAGGGGTTTATACCTGCCTCTGTTTGTGGAGACCACCACCCCGTGCAGAAATACTCAATCATGGTTTCTTCTGTAAATATATTCCCGTGGGCAAAGCCCGGCGGTATCCAGATCCATTCCGAATACTCTCTATCGGTAAATGCAGGCATGTCATAGGCTATTATCTTGCCAAAAGTTGGAGAGTTCTTCCTGATATCAAGGGCTAAATCAATCATTCTTCCCCTTATAGTTCTAACAAGCTTGCCCATATAGGGGTTCCATTGAAAGTGGAGGCCTCTGATAACATTTGCCTTTGAATAGCTCTCATTTGCCTGATAAAATTTGTATCCCTTTAAAAAATCTAATCCTTCAATATCCTGTTGCCTGAAAACCTCTGTGAAATATCCCCGGTCATCTTTAAACTTGGCAAACTTAATGACCTTAATATCTTCTATTTTTAAGCTCAATACCTCAAGAATTTTCATAATCGATTTCTTTCTTTACCGAATACTCCCTTTCTTTTACATAAAAGCTTGTAAGAAGCTCACCAATAAGACCAATTGATATAAATTGTATGCCTACAATCATATTAAGGATTCCCAATAAGAGTAAGGGTAGTCTTCCGAGTATTCCACCAAACTTGAATCTAAGGTAGGCGATATAAAGATTAATTATAAACCCGATTGATAAAAGGATGAGTCCGAGTATACCGAAAAAATGGAGTGGTTTTTTCCCGAACTTGCCCAGAAACACTACGGTCATTAAATCAAAAATACCTGCGATAAATCTTTTTGCACCGAACTTACTTTTTCCAAACCTTCTTTCACTATGTTTAACCTTTTCTTCATAAACCTTAAACCCTTTCATATAGGCTAAATGAGGCATAAACCTATGTAGCTCACCATAAATTGAAACTTCCTTTGCAACTTCTCTCCTCATGACCTTAAGACCACTATTCATGTCGTGAATCTTTAATCCGGTAAGTGAAGAAGTAACATAATTTATCACTTTAGATGGCAATCTTTTACTTATAGGATCTAATCGTGGATATTTCCAGCCTATAACAAAATCATAACCTTCTTCTAATTTTTTAATAAGTCTCGGAACCTCTTCAGGTTGATCCTGCAAGTCTGCATCCATTGTAACAATGATTTCGCCCTTAGCCTTGCTGAAACCTGCTGCTAAGGCTGGTGATTTTCCGAAATTTCTTCTAAAGGATATTATCTTAACCCGTTTGTCTCTTTCGGCGAGCTCTTCGAGAATAGATAAGCTTTTATCGGTACTACCGTCATCAACAAAAATATACTCTACATTGTCGTCTTTAAAAACATCAGAGAGTCTTTCATAGAGAGGTTTTAAGCTTTCTTCTTCATTTAAAAGGGGTATAACTATTGATATCATAGGTTTTTAAAATAACACAAATGAACTTTTTTTTAAACTTAAAATAAATCCATATTAATGATTATATGTCATTACAAGTTAGAAATTATCTTCTCTATCTTTTTTTATAAGAGCAATCTCTCTTACTATCTTTGTTATATTTCTTTCTATTTGTTCTATTTTTTCATAGATTTTAAAGAGCGTATAAAAAATGACAATAATAGATATATAAATAAAAAAATCGGCACCGCGGGTAATATTAAAAAATTTAGCTATTTTGTTTGTTTCTTCAGGAAAAATTATTGCAAGCAAGACAAAAAGCCAGAAAGATATAAAAATAAAAAACCTTCTGAGTCTTATCTCACCTCTCTTAAATGAAAATATGTTCCATATAATAATTAAAAGAACTATGGCTCCAAAAAAGATCTGATATTTAAGCAAAAAACCTCCTTTTAAGCATTCTGTAAAGAATATTTATTGCGTTTATATTTTTCTGCCCCTTCTTTAATGAGTAGTCGGTGTATCTTATAGTTACAGGGACTTCCTTGAATTTAAGACCTTCTTTCACAATCTTTTCGAGAAGTTCCGATGCATAGGCGAATCTGTCTTCGGTAAAAGATATCTTTCTAAACACGTCTGCCTTAAAGGCCCTCATTCCATTATGAACATCGGTAAGTTTGATGCCATACAAAAAATTAGTAAATGCTATTCCTCCCTTTAAGATTAACTTTCTTAACAGGGGGATTCCTTTAACAGAACCAATAAAGCGTGAGCCAAAAACTACATCTACGTTTTCTTCTGAAATGGGTTTTACTAAATTTTCAATATCATCGGGGTTGTGCTGACCATCGGCATCAAAATGAACAATTACTTTAAACCCCTTTTTTAAAATATATTCCGTCCCCGTTTGGAGGCTTGCACCCTTACCACGATTAATTATATGCCTCAATATTACAATATCAAAATTCCTAACAATGTCATAAGTTCTGTCAGTAGAACCATCATCAACAAAAACAATATTAAAGAAACCTCTTTTAATAAGCCCTTCTATAACTTCTTTGACTACCTTTTCTTCGTTCAGAGCGGTCATCAAAATGGCTATCTCTTTTTTGTCAATCAAGTTTAACCCCTTTTGAGCCAACCTTTGCTAAATCAATATCAAAAGTTTTTCCTTTTAAAACCGCCTCTTCAGAAAGATATAATGGGAGTTCCTTCCCGTCATAATTTAAGGTAGAGGTCTCAACGAAGCTCATCCCTTGCACTCCTGTGCTGTAGGGTATTGTAAAACTTACAAAACCGGAAGAATCGGCCTTATATATTTGAGAAAAAATTATTCTCTGATAGGGTGTTCTTAACTTAATTATTACTGAGGCAGATTTATTCTTTCCTAAATAAGCCTTTAATCTTGCCCCTTTAACATATTCAAAAATTTTTACCCTCTTTCTCTGGTCCTCAGGGTTTATAAAATCCCCGATTAATCTATAGTTGCCCATGTAGTTGTCGCCATGTTTACCATCAAATAAAAAGAGCATACCATAAATTCTTTGATGAGGTTCAATATAGGGATATCTGATAAACTCAAAGGAACCCTGATCTCTGCCCAAACCCGGAATAACAATATATTTAACATTATATTTATCTAAAAGACTTTTAAATACCTCTTCTTCTGCGGTAATCGATATTTTCACGCTGTCGATAAACCCTTCCTGATTGCTGACAAGGAGAGCATTATTTGTAAAAACCGGTCTTTGTGCAATGTGAACCAAATAATATCCCTGATACCAGGGGGCATAGACGGTATAATCGGGTATTTTTTGCCAATCAAAGACATTTGAAGAAGGTTTTGGCGTATTATTTCTAAGCCAAAGATAGGCGCTTCTGATATCTTTATTAATTATCGAGTCAAATATGTTTTTTGTAAGATAAACCCCCTCCGTAAAGCTAATTATGACCGGCAAAATTAGTATTATCCCTAAAACACCTTTTTTGAAGAAATATAGTCTATCCCACAGATAGAAAAAGGATATGACAATAAAAGGGGCGTATATATACCCGAACCTTCTTTGATTATAGGATAATAGGGCAAAGAAAATTATATAAAATAATGTATATATAAAGGAAAAACGCCTATCCTTTATCAAAAATAAGATTAGAAAAGGAGGAAAAAGTAAGTAATAGAAGTAGTTAAGCCCCTTGAAGAACTCTAAATTTATCTTGCCGGAATAAAATTTTATATCAAGCACCGATTTCATCTCAAGGATGGAGATAAAGCCCTTTTCTTTTTTTGCGAAAAACAAAAAACCTTTATATATCTCTTCTTTCAGCAACCAGAAAATCAGAATGGATATAATAAGAGATATTATTGTAGCTAAAGCCTTTTTTCTGATTGAAAAATAGATGACAAGAGATATGAAAGAGATTAGACCAACAGTAAAGGCGGAAAAAAAGGAGTATCTGCCGTAACTTACAAACTCGGTATAAGGCATAACAATGATATTTAGAAAAAGAATCAAGATGGATACAGTTAAACAATTCAACCCAAAATCAAGAAATATCTGCCAGTTTCTTTTTAATATCCCGTAGGTAAATAAAAAAAGGACTGTTAATCCTAAATAAAGTATAGCTCCCTGCCATACAAGAAAAAGAGAAAAGGTAAAGAAAATATATAGAAATCTGTTTAACCGGGTCTTTTCCTCTAAAAACTCTCCTAAATAGTAAAAACTCATAAGAGCTAAAAATGTTTCAATGGCGTGATGGTCTCCTGCCAACGCAATGGTGTACCAATAATGAAGGGGAACTATAGTAGCTACCAAGGCACAAATGATAGCTATGAATCTTCTTTCAAAAATTTTTTTCGCGAAAAGATATACAGGAATTGCAATCATAGCACCAAAAAAGACAGAGGTCATGGAAGTTACCAACTCAACGGTATGTTCTGTGGGAGAACCTAAGCCGAAGATAAAGGACAGAAGGGCAAGAAAAATCGGATAGAAGGGCGGACTTGGAAACTCGGATAATTTCGGATAACTTAAGAAAATATCAGCCATAGGAATTTCAGGAAAGTTGTGTAAGATAGTTAATACCCTTCTTACGTAATAGCTATTATCTGGCTGGTAAAAGAGTATCGGTGATTCATTTATCCTCTCCCAAAAAGGAATAACCCTTATTAAAAACCCGAAAAAAACTATAAAAAAAACTGATAAGTTTTCAACTGACAGGTATTTTCTCAATCCTGATCTCCCCCTCTCTGATCTTTTTAAATGGTGCCCTCAAAATACCATAGATGGTTCCTATGCCATAAATTATATGTAATAAAAAACTTGTAAATGGTAAAACTAATATCCGTAAATCCTTGTCTTTTATAGCCTTCATTACACTGTCAATTAACAAAATAAGAAAATACACATAAATTGGATAGAGAAAATAGCCCCCCTTAAACAAAGAAAAAATTAGATAAATCAGGAAAAATAGGGGGACAAAATTTGTAAAATTAAAGCTTTTAGGATAATAAACCGTTTGTTCGCCTCTTCCTCTTCCGTAGTTAAATACCTGTTTAATAAAGGCCTTTAGTGTCTGTCTGGGGGTTCTGATTATATAGGCAGAAGGGTCGTATATAATCTTTTTCCCGCTGACCCTTACCTTTTCCATCAACTCGTTTTCTTCATTCGGGTATAGCCTCTCATTGAGTCCGCCATAAAAAAGAAAATCCTTCTTTTTCATAACCATATTACAAAGGATGACCTCTTTTTCAGTTGTTTCTCTGACTTCTCCGGTTTTTAAATATCTGCTTCTTGAAGATCCGGTGCAAAATAAGGACTCAAATGTTTTACCAAAAACAAAAGGCAGGAGAGGTAGTTTATCAGGTTTAATACTTGGCCCTCCTGCAATACTAACATTATCATCAGCCATTAAATGATTAACAAGTTTCATTAGAGTGTCTTCGGCAGGCAAGGAATCATTGTCAAGAAAATAAATAATCTCCCCTTGAGCTATAGATACAACTCTATTTCTCTGCATAGAGGGGTTTTTACCATAGACCAGATATACTTCTAAAAGTTCTTTGGGATAATTAAGTCTTTTAACTGCTGAAAGAGCTATAGGCTCAAGCCCCGGCTTGACGGGGATAACTATCGTTACCTTAGGTAGTTTATGGTTCATATTAAAAATATTTTATCACAAAAGGGTCTATAATTAGAAGGTAAGAGCTATCTCTCTACCTTCAACGACATCTTCTTTGTTATTCATTTAAAACTACTCCTTAAGCTTGAATAGAAGCTAAAGGCAGTTCTTTCATTTTTATTATTTCTTAATTGTTCCATATTTAAGAGCGAAATCTCTTCTATTATTTTGTCTGATCTGTCAAAGGAGTTTATTCTCAAAAAATCAGGGTTAAGGTTGTCGGTCTTTTGGTATTCGTAGAAGGGACCATTAATATCAAGCTTTAAACTCACTGGCAGTTCTTTTTTGTCTATAAATGTCAGAAAGACTCTTTTATTATTAAACTCCTTCTGAAATAATATCACTGCCTTAAGAATGGCCTTTTTGTTATCTATCTCCCCTTCGTAACCCTTTGTATAGGTAGTTCCAAACTTTATACTTTCCCTGAAATTCCATTTTTTACCTAACATGGACAGGGGAACAAGGGTAATATCCTCTCTGAATTTACAAACCTTCTGTTCAAAAAACATTGGAAAGTCTTCCTCTCCTCCCTGATTTATTAAAATAGCATTTCGAGGAAGCATAGCCATTTTTGATTTTGTAAAGTTATAACTTTTATGACTAAATTTCGTTAGCTCAAAATTAAACAGGTAATTTTTCAAGTTAACCAAGAGTCCTATTGTTATTATCCCTATCAGAATTATCTGGAATGGTTTTTTCAGATAGTAAAGAGATTCACCTGCAGTGTAGGCAAGAATAAAGTAAACCGGTAAAAAGAATGGGCTATAGGTTATATACATCTTTTCTGGTTCAATCTCATCATAACCAAGCAAAATAACGACAAGAACCGAATAACAAAGGATTATAAAGATATTCTTAATAAAAAGGTTTCTGTTTTTCAAAAAGACAATTATTAATGCAAGAAAGGCAATAAGAGAGTTTAATATCCCTATCTCATAT
>JAOAGA010000035.1 GCA_026415985.1 Pseudomonadota bacterium
AGATGTGTATAAGAGACAGGCCCTGCATTGAAGAGCTCATAATAAACGGAATAATCTCTACTGGTCCAGCCTTTACACCCATCTGAACGCCTACCTGCATACCATATAAAGAAACAGAGTAAGAAGAAGAGCTGTTAATAAGTCCTGTTGTTTTTGTTGTCCCGTTTATGGCGGTTATGGTAGGGCCTAAAAAAACGATCATACTGACTATATCGGTCTTAAAAGGTTGTAACTCAAGATTAAAACTCAAATTAACATTAGCTGCTTCCTGTTCCGTCTTTAATCCGGGAGTTTTTATATCTCCTGAGGTAGAATAAACCCCTACAGAAAAATCACCTGCAAAATAATCTGAAAAGGCTTTTCTTCCTATTAGGTTTAAACCTGCACCGGTCATATCAACTGTAGTATTAGGGATAGTTCCATCATCTTCAACGGTCAAATAACTTAACCCAAACTTGAAATCGCTCTTTCCTTCAGAAAAAGAGGGGGATACAATTGGCGGTGGTGTGATTGAAAGATTAGTTTGATTGGCGTAGACATTAAAAGCTGATAAAAAGAAGATAAAAAATAACAAAAAAGGTTTCTTCATATTACCTCCTTTTTTTATAAATAATAATGTAATAATTTTAGCTAATTTACAGATTACAAACAAATTTGATTTTTATTTAGATTATAATAACCTTCAAGGGCCATGTCTAATAGTCTCTCATCAACTATCTCTCCGCAACTTGCCTTTCCGATATCTTTCAGAAGCACCCACTCCACTTCCTTGTTTTTTCTTTTTTTGTCATAAATAAAGCTTTCTTTCATTCTGTTAACCGGATATTTTGCCTTTAAGCTATAATCATATTTTTTCAAAAGACCTATAATCCTTTTTAACTTGTTTAAACTTAGAAAACCCCTTAGATAACTTAGATAGGATTCAAAGGCTATGCCCTGTGCAACGGCAAAACCATGCATTATCTTCCAGTTAGACAATCTCTCCAAGCTGTGTCCAAAGGTATGACCGAAATTTAAAATGGCTCTTAAACCACCTTCTTTCTCATCTTTAGTTATAACCTTTATCTTAATATTTTGAGCAACAGAAATAATTTTATCAATCAACTCCTTATCAACAGCCATAATCTTTTTTTGATTTTTCTCCAGAAGGTCAAAAAGTCCTTTATCTGAAATCAATCCCGCCTTTATAATCTCTGCAAGCCCCGATAAAAACTCATTTCTATCAAGACTTGATAAATAGTTTGTATCTGAAATTATGTAATCGGGTTGATAAAAAGTTCCAACGAGATTTTTGCCGGATCTTAAGTTGAAGCCGGTCTTGCCACCAATAGAACTATCTACCATGGAGAGTAAGGTAGTTGGTATGTGAATTAACTTCATCCCTCTATGATAGGTGCTCGCAGAAAATCCCGCTAAGTCACCTATGACACCTCCCCCAAAGGCTATAAGACAGGAATTTCTTGTTGCCTTGTTTTCCGTAAGGAAATTATAAATTTTCATGACAGAACTAATGTTTTTATACCTCTCACCATCTGGCAAGGTATATAAAAAAAACCTGTTTCTTAAAATATCCCTTATTTTATATCCCCACAAATTCCAAACCTTATGGTTTGTTACAATATATGTACCATTATAGTTATTCAAAATATCCTTCAACGCATCAGTGGAATTAATTCCGCTGATAATAATGATCTCTTTTGAGCTTTCTCTGATTTTTATTAGTTTTTTTTCCATTTAAGATACTCTTCGATGATTTCATTTGAAATATTTTTAATTTCTTTTTGATCACAATCAATTATAAAATGGGCCTGAAGATAAAATTTTTCTCTTTCATTTAAAAGACTTAATATTTTAGTCTCATCTTTTCCAATTATAACCGGTCTCTTATCTTTTTCGTCGAAAATTTTTAATCTGTTAAGCAACTCTTTACCTGTCAACCGAAGATATACTACAAACCCTGTCTTTTTCATTATATCCATATTGTCAAAAAAACAGGGGACTCCGCCTCCCGTCGATATAACCGTTTTATCTCTCTGAGAGAGTTCTAAAAGTAATTCTCTCTCTTTTATTCTGAAATACTCTTCCCCATTTTTTGCAAATATATCTTTAATGGAGATACCCTCTCTGTTTTCTAAAATCTCATCCATATCCAAGAAATCGTAATCCAAATTTTTTGAGAGAACTTTCCCGGTAGATGTTTTTCCTGACCCCATAAAGCCGGTTAGATATATCTTTTCCATAAATGATTTATTGAATCAAGATAGCTGTTGAAAGAACTGGTTATATCATTTATATTATCGGAACCAAATTTTAATAAAAACTCATTCATAATCCCATAGGCTAACATACTTTCTGCGACAACCGCACAAGCTGGTACCGCAGAAACATCAGACCTTTCAAAGGATGCTGACTCAGGTTTCATGGTCTTTATATTAAAAGATCGCAAAGGCTTTTTAAGTGTAGGAATGGGTTTCATAAAAACTGTAAAAACTATATCTTCTCCGTTTGTAATTCCACCCTCTATCCCGCCTGCAAAATTCGTCTTTCTATAACAACCCCTTTTTTTATTGAAAAATATTTCGTCATGAAATTCAGAACCTTCAGTGGCATTTGCAAAAAATCCTGCACCTAAAGATACCGCCTTAACAGCAGGAATACTCATAAGTAACCCACTTAAAATACCATCAATCTTCCTATCAAACTGACAGTGAGAACCTAATCCGGGGAAAAGACCTTTAGCCACTACGGTAAAAACTCCACCTAAGGTATCTCCTTCCTTTTTTGCCAAATCAATCTTTTCTCTAACCTTTTTTATGGTATTTTTATCGGCAGGTATCCTTATATCGTTATCTTCGGCATTTAAAAAAAGCTCTTCCGGATCAATCTCCTTTTTAAGTAACTTATTCAGCATATCTTTTGTATTAAGGCCAACACCGCCAATCTCCAATACAAAGCTGTAAATTCTTATCTTAAACAACTCCAAAAAAGACTTACACATAGCACCTACTGCTACCCTTCCCGCAGTCTCTCTTGCACTTGATCTTTCTAAGATATCTCTTATATCATTTCTTCTGTATTTAAGCAGTCCTGCCAGATCTGTATGACCGGGTCTTGGTTTTAAAACTTCTCTGTCAGAAATCTTATCTGCAAAAGGGTACATTATTTTTTCCCAGTTTGCATAATCTCTATTTATTATTTCCATTGTCACAGGAGCTCCTGTAGTCTCTGCAAATCTAATGCCAGAGGTAAATACAACCTCGTCTTTTTCTATGGACATCCTACCGCCTCGTCCATAACCTGTCATCCTTCTCTTTAACTCATTATTAATAAAAGAGGGGTCAATCTTGACCCCTCCGGGATAACCATCTATTATAACGGTGAGTTTAATACCATGGGACTCACCGGCAGTTAAAAACCTCACGATGCCTCAACCTCCTTAATGGGCTTTATTATGCTTGGTGTTAAAAATATCAACAATTCCCTGTTTTCGACTGCCTTTGCCTCTTTCTTAAAGAGCCAACCTATAAGGGGAATATCCATAAGGAAAGGGACCCCACCTTTGCTAACCGTTTCTTTGTTTCTGATAATACCACCTATAACTATTGTCTGCCCATCTCTTACTAATATCTCTGTAGTGGCCTCGTTTTTATCTATGCTCGGGACACCACCTGCACTTCTAAGGGCTGTGTTTGGATTGTTATTGCTTACTTTAACCTTAAGTATTATTGAGTTGTCCGGAGTAATTCTCGGTGTTACAGTAAGTTGTAAGCTGGCATCTATAAACTGGGTTTGTGTTCCTTTATCAGATAAGGTCTCGTAGGGGATTGATGAACCCTGTTGTATATTTGCCTCTACATTATTTAATGTAGTAATCTTAGGTCTGGAAAGAATCTTTCCTACACCTTTGTTTTCCATTGCTGAAAGCTGAATATCGAGTCCTGCACCACTTCTTAGGTTCACAAGAGCAAAGTTTATACCACCCCCTGCCCCTGCTCCTATTGCTGCAGGCAGATTAACCATATATGGAGCAGGCGTTACACCTGTTCCAGTTAAGTCCAGAGATCCCATATTACCTACATTAGTAGGATTAGGTCCACCAACACCCGCTCTATATCTATCTCCTATTGTCTGAGATAATTTTACTCCCCACTGAATACCCATCTCTTTACTAAAATCGGAGCTCGCCTCTACAACCCTTGCTTCAATTACAACCTGCTGTGGGGGGGTATCTAATTTTACTATCAGCTTCTTGGCTTCATCAATATTATCTTTTATGTCGTTTATTATAAGAGAGTTATTTCTTTTATCGATAGTTACGCTACCACGAGAACTCAGAAGAGGTTTAATCTTATCAACAAAATCATTTGCTTCCGCATAATTAATGGGTACTATTTCAAGTATCAGGTTTTCAACCTTTTCCCTAATCTTACTCGCAGCAAGAAGATCCTCCTGCTCCCTCTTAAGTCTGTCCTTAGGCATAACTCTTAAAATATTTCCAACCTTTTTCATACCTAAGTTATTAACTTCCATAACAACATCAAGCACCTGATCCCAAGGGACTTCCTCAAGCTGTATGCTTAACCTGCCTTTAACATCATCACTGGTAACGATATTCAAAATCTCGCCGTCTAACTTGGCAACCTCCGTTAACAGCTTGAAGATATGCTGTATCTCTGCATCTTTTAGATTGATCGTTATAGGTCTTCCTTTATATCTGCTATCTATCTGTTGCTTCTGTTTATCTTCCTTTGTTTCAGAAACCGCTGGCTCTTCCTTAGATTTAATAGTTATAACTGTTTCTTTAGCCTTCTCTTCCTTTTTGACCTCTATCTTCTTTTCAGGCTCTTTCTTTTCTTCCTTTTTGACAACATCTATCTTTTTTTCTTCCTTAGGCCTTATCTCCTCTTTTGGTTTTTCCTCAACCTTAGCCTTTTCTTCAGTCTTTACAGGTTCTTTCTTCTCTGCTTTTATCTCTTCCTGCTTAGGTTCCGCCTTTTTTTCTACAGCAATAACTTCTTCTTTAGGTTTTGGTTTAACCTCTTCCTTAGGTTTCTCTTCAATCTTTGGTGCCTCTTTTTTCTCTATCCTGCTTTCCTCAACCTTTGGTGTTTCTTTGGGTAACGGTGCAGGTGCAGGAGTAGGTGGAGTTACCTGCTTTACTAACTCCTTCGGTTTATCTTCAGCCTTTGCAATAACCTTTTCCTTATTAAACTCAATTACTATATCTTTTCCTGCCTTTTCTGTCCTGTAACTTATTGGATCCTTTAAAATTGCAACAAACCTAACCCTATTTTCTTCTTCCGGTTTAACCTGATATAAAGTAAAGCTACTCAGAAGCTCACTGACCTCTTTTATATCATAGGTTTTCTGAATAGCCTTGTTCAGCCTTACACCTTTAAACTCAAAGACCAGAACGGTATCACTAAGCTTATAGACTTTATAATCTGCGTTATGAATATCCTTAAATCTAAATAAATTTCTCTTGGGTTCAGGTATAAAATCGACTGTATCAAGAGTCAAATAGATGACTTTTTCATCCTTTTTCTCCATTTCTTCTGTAGATAGCTCAATAACAAGCTTATCCTTTTCTGCCCTTGAGATAAAAACAGGGACTTTATCAATGTTTATATCTATAAAAAGTCTTGTTAGATTGGGAAAGGGTTCAACCCTGATGGACTTAACAATATTATTATTTGTTATAAAATTTTTCTGAGACAGACTATACTTGGCGCTTTGAATATCAAAAACAAGTCTTAAAGGGTTTTTTAGTACATAGTTTAAAGCATCGGGTTTGCCGGAGGTCTCAACTATGGCAACAAACTTTTTATTATCACCGGAAAAAAGTATATTGTTTATTGTTATAGGTTCTGACTTGGTCTGTTCTTCCTTGACAAATGTATCTTTTTTTATATAAACAGTTATTCCCTGTGCAAGCCTCTCTATGGCAAACTCCGGCTTTTTTGTAAAAAGAATCTCAATCTTTCCGGTATAGTTCTCCTGACGTCCCAATTGTGTAATTTTGTAAGACTTGATAAACCCCTTGTTTACCACCTTCTCACCGACGAAATTCCCAAAATCGATTACAGGAAATTCAAGAATAAGTTTTGGCGGGTTTTCTTCACTGTAGCTGGTATATACAAGACTTTTGTCTGAAAAAACCTTGAAAAGATAGGACGTGTTGTCTTCAGCTAAATCTATCGACTGTACCTTCACTCTGAGTCTCTCAATATTCTGCGAGTGAGAAAGGCTAACAAATGATATGTAAATTATAAAGAAAAAAATTGGAATCTTTTTTAATCTCATAGGAAGCTCCTATCTAACCTTTTTTATAGGTATAAATATCTCATTTTTCTTTTCTTTGCCTTTGTCGTCTATGATAACTTCCTCTATATAGACACCTTCGGCTGAAATCCTTTTTATTCTTGCATCTTCCTGTCCAATAGGTGCGCCCTCTTTAACAACCCACCCCTTCCCTTCAGGGTCTTCAAAAATAGCACTTTTAATCTTTTTGTTAGTCATTATGCCTATTAGTTTATATTTGTCCAGCTCATACCTCTCTGTAGGAGATGGTTTTTGTTTTTTCGGTTTAACCTGTTTAACTTCCGTTTTAATCAAAGGGGTATAAAAGGGATCTCTTATGGCATAAAAATTATATCTTGGCATATTGGCAAGCTTAGCGGATATTGTCTGAAAGGTTATTGATGGTTTAGAGGTTATATTAGCCATAGTTGCCTTTACATCCTGCTTAAGATTGGTCTGATCCTGCACCTTATTTTCTCCGCAGGAAACAACCACTAAGACAAAAACTAAAAAAACCAGTATTAATCTATTTTTTTTCACCTTTCTTTTCCTCTTTCTTGGGAAGCTCATCTGGGTTTAAGAACCTGAAAGTTATAGCTTTAGTATCTGTTGTCAAAATAATTTTACCGTCTTTAGGAGTTGGAGTTTTAATACTCAATCCTGTAATGTGTATTATTCTCGGGTATCTCGCAATTGTCTGAAGAAACTCGCCTGTCTCCCTAAATCCACCACTAAATCTAAGATTTATTGGTATCTCGGCATAAAAATCCTTTTTTATCTCTTTCTCTGGTTTAAAGCTTAATATTTCCAGGTTATATCTTTTAAGATTATTTTCTATTGAAGATACAACAGATGGTATTTCCTCGTTGTTTGGTAAAACGGACATAGAATATTTAAGTTCCTTTTCAAGCCTCTCCACCTCAGCCTTAAGTCTTGGCAGGTTGGCAGCATCTCTTTTTTTAGCATCCCTTTTTTGCGTAAGTTCTAAAATCTCATCATTTAAAGACTTAAAGGACTTATACTTACCATAACCTACTAACCCTATGTAAAGACCAAAAACCAATAGTATAAAGCAGGATACAATGATAATTTTTATCTTTAATGACAGCCCCAAAATAAAATCAAGATTTATATTTTTCAGATCTATTTTTAAGTTTATAGCCATAAATTTTAACCCTTCAGACAAATAAGATTAAATTTAATAATCTTAACATTACCTTTAACCTGCTGATCTAAAGAAATCAGGTTTACTTTTGTAAACAACCCGACTCTCCCCAGTCTTTCCATAAAATTCGAAACATCATTAGCACTATAGGCTTCTCCGTCTATAGCAACTTCTTTATCCTTATCCTGCAAATTAGTCAACCAGACGCTTTCAGGAACCGCTTCTCCTATCTTGTAAACCAGCTCTGTTGAAACAATTCTTTTTGTATTCAAAGTATCAATCACACCTAACTTTCTTTCGATTTCAGACTTTTGTCCTTTAATCTTATCAATCTGACCTAACTTTTTATCAAGCTCTGCGATCTCATTTTTTAGCTCATCTCTTTCTGTTATTTTATCTTTCTCATAGGCAACCACTCTCCAATGAACAATACCTACAATCACTAAAGAAATAACCATAGCAGAAATCATAATAACAAACTGAAACAGTATCTTTTCCTTCTTTTCGATCTCTCTGTAAGGTAAAAGATTTATCTTAATCATCTATGCTTAAAAACCCCCTCTTATCTTTGACACTTATAAAATTTAATCATTTGTCTCCCAATCTTCTCATTCCAAGACCCACTGCCACACCAAAATGGTGATAGCTTATATCCTGCTGGCTTTTATCAATAGGAATATTGGTAAAAGGATTACCTATTATTGCATTAATCCCTGATTTATCTTTAATTTTTTCCGGCAATCCTTTCAGTTTTGAAGATCCGCCGAAAAGAAAAACATTTTCAATAATATCGTTAGGATTTGAGTTATAGAAAAAGTCTATGGTTCTTTGTATCTCTCCAGTTAAAACATTTATCTCCTCGTCAAGAATCTCGTTTACACTGTTCATGTCAACGTCTTTCTTGACACCAACCTTTACCTCTTCGGCTTCCTCAAAGGTAATCCCCAAATTTTTCTGAAGCGCCTCTGTCACCTTATTTCCCGCAACATTTATCGTTCTTGTAAAGAGGGAATCCCCTCCCTTAACAATATTTATATTTGTAAAACTTGCTCCTATGTTACATATAAGGTTTGTCTTATTTGTAAAAGACGGATAGTTAACCTCAAACATATTCTGAATGGCAAAAACATCTATATCAACAACCATAGGCTCAAAGCCAAGATCTCTGATTATAAGCAGATAATCATCAATCAACTCTTTTTTTGCTGCCGCCAGAAGAACATCCATCTGTCCCTGAATATTTTCTGTTGCTCCCAATATTTTAAAATCCAGATAGACATCCTGTATACTAAATGGCAGGTATTGCTCCGACTCCCATTGTATGGAGTTTGCAAACTCCTCTTCTGTAACGATTGGAACAGATATCTTTTTTACAATTACTCCCTGACCAGATACAGAGAGGGCAACATTTTTTACTGTTGGCTTAACTGTCTGAACAATATCTCTTACCGCATCGGTAAGAGCAACTGAATCCATTATGGCACCATCAATTATTATATCTTTGGGAATCTGTTTAATACCTAACTTCCTGACTTTATAATCTTTTCTTGTCTTTTTAAGCTCTACCAGCTTGATACACTGAGACCCTATATCAATACCGAAGAGGTCTTTTTTTGACTTAAATAGTCCTTCAATCATCTAAAAACACCTTTTCTTTATCTTTTATATCCATACCTAAGGCAAGCAAAATTTTTTTCTGGGTATCAAGCCTGCAAGGCTCTCCTTTCTCAACCCGAGCTATGGTTACGATGGATAAACCACTTTTTCTTGCTAACTCCGATCTGCTTATAAGTAACCTCTTTCGCCATTCCTGAAGTCGATTCTTAGGCACATTATTACTCCTTTTTAAGTTTCATAATGAAATTGATAGCAGAGTTTTATTATTATGTCAAACTTTTTTTTAAAATTTTATAATTTTTTATAAAAATTTTATAAAATTTTATAAATCCTGTCTGAAATAATCCCAATAATATCCTTTGAAAATTTCTTTCAACTCATTGATTTTATTAGATGTATGATAGGAAGGGACTAAAAAAAAACTATTAATCTTTAGCTTGTAGAGCATATCATTTAACTGCTTCAATAAAAATGACAGAGGGTTATCGTTAATTTCCCCCCCTGAGCCAAGATTGTAAAAAATAAAGTTATTACAAAATGAGACATAATTACTACTATAAAGAAAAACTTCTCTTTTGTTCAGATCTATCTTTTTTTTAATAATTAACCTTGTAATCTCGCCATTTAAATACCAGTCGAGATAGGCAGTGGGACCTTTTAACGGAAGACAGTCTTTCTCAAGGAAAGATATTATAAGCGGGAAGTGCTTTTCATAAAAAACATATTTTTTATTGTCTATGAGTTCACCCCATCTAAAATTTTTAATAACATTTTAATCAGATTTTTTATTGGTTACAAATTTTTTATAAAACTTATCGAGGATTCCGTTTATAAACTTTTTTGATTCCTCTGTACCAAACTTTTTTGCCAATTCTATAGCTTCATCTATGGCAACTTTGAAAGGAACATCTTCTATAAACAAAAGCTCAAAGGCACTTAATCTGAGAATTGCCTTATCAACTTTATGCATTCTGTCCAATATCCAGTTTTTTGATAGTGATTGTATCTTTTCATCTATATCTTTTATGTTTGCTGAAACTCCTCTTACGATATAATTTGAATAATCCTTTACTTCTTCCTTTTCATCCTGTCCTTCCCAGTAAATCCTTATACACTCCTCAGGAGAATAGCCGGACATCTCAAGCTGATAAAGAATTTTAATGGCATTTTCTCTTGCCTTTCTCCTGTTTTTCATCAGGCAAGCTCCTTAATAAGCCGAGCCATCTCAATGGCCGATACTGCAGAATCATAACCTTTATTGCCTGCTTTTGTTCCCGCTCTTTCAATAGCCTGTTCAATGGTATCGGTTGTTAATACACCAAATATAACTGGTTTACCCGTTTCAAGCCCAACAGCAGCAACACCTTTTGAGACTTCTGATGCTACATAGTCAAAGTGAGGAGTATTTCCTCTTATTACCGCTCCGAGGGCAATAATGGCATCAAAATCTCTGTCTGCTAATTTTTTGCACATCAAAGGAATCTCAAATGCGCCGGGAACCTTATAAATCTCAATGGAATTTTCGGAAACATTATGCCTTTTAAGTCCATCCAAGGCACCTAAAAGTAGCTGTTCAGATATAAAACTATTAAATCTGCTTACCACTATGGCAATTTTTAAGCCTTTGCCGTCCAGTTTTGCCTCTACTATTTTCATTTTTCCTCCTCGCTCAAAAAATTTAGGTTAACCTGCCTTATTTCTCAAACTATATATTTTCAATCATGTGTCCCATTTTTTCTTTTTTAGTTTTTAAATACTCTACATTATAATCTGTAGGTTTTATGACAATGGGCACTCTTTCTACAATTGTAAGATTATATCCTTCAAGCCCTTTTAATTTTTTGGGATTATTAGTTAAAAGCCTGATCTTTCTAAGACCTAAATCTGAAAGTATCTGGGCACCAATCCCGTAATCCCTTAAATCTGCCTTAAACCCCAGTGCTTCGTTGGCTTCAACCGTGTCTTTTCCTTTATCCTGAAGGTCATAGGCCTTTATCTTATTAAGAATTCCTATACCTCTTCCCTCCTGTGGAAGATAGAGAATTACACCCTTCCCCTCTTCTTCAATCATCTCCATCGCCCTTTTTAACTGATCACCGCAATCACATCTTAACGAATGTAACACATCTCCCGTTAGACATTCAGAGTGAACTCTTACCAAAACTTCATCATCGGGACCTATTTCTCCCTTTTGTAAAACTATAGTTTCACCCGGTTCAATATCATTTACATAGACCATTATCTTAAACTCACCATACTTAGTTGGAAGTTTTGCCTCAGCCTCTTTTCTGACAAATTTTTCCGTACGCATTCTGTAGGCTATTATGTCTGCTATAGTCACAATAGGAATATCAAACTTTTTAGATATTTCCTCCAGGTCTGGCATTCTTGCCATTGTCCCGTCATCTTTCATTATCTCACATATAACTGAAGCAGGTCTTAATCCCGCCAATCTTGCCAAATCAACAGAACCTTCTGTCTGACCCGCCCTGACAAGTACACCTCCTTTTCTCGCCTTCAGAGGAAATACATGCCCTGGAGTAACAATATCGTCTGGAGTTGCCGATGGATTCACTGCTGTTAGGATTGTTGTTGCCCTGTCGTGGGCTGAGATACCGGTAGTAACCCCCTTTCTTGCCTCGATTGATACAGTAAAGGCAGTTCCAAATCTTGAAGTATTTCTGCTGACCATCATTGGTAAGTCAAGTTGCTTAACTATTCCCTCATCTAAAGCTAAACAGATTAAACCTCTTCCTTCTTTTGCCATAAAATTAATAACTTCCGGAGTAACCTTTTCTCCTGCTATGGCAAAATCACCCTCATTTTCTCTATCCTCATCGTCTACGAGGATTATAATGCCTCCTTTTTTATAATGTTCTATAATCTTTTCCATCTTCTTTAGTATCATAAAATACCGCCTCCGGAAAAACCTCTTGAAATAAGAAAGCCTTCACTCAGACTATCCTTACTTTCTTTTATAAAATTTTCAATATACTTACCAACTATATCAAACTCAATATTAACAAGGTCCCCTCTCTTCAGATATCTTAAATTAGTCACATTAAAAGTGTGAGGTATTATGTTTAATCTAATCATTCCGGTAAATTTTTCGTTTATGGTAAGACTTATACCGTTTATTGCAATAGACCCTTTATAAATGACATATTTATCAAAGCTTTTATCATAGGATATCTTAAAAATATAGAAATCACCTTCTTTTCTTGTCTCAACGATCTTTCCTACCGTATCGATATGTCCTGTTACAATATGACCTCCGAGCCGGTCAGAAAAAGAAAGGGCTCTTTCCAAGTTAACCCTATCTCCAACTTTAAAATGTTTTGCAGTGCTAATATCCAATGTTTCCTTTGACACATCTACCTTGTAAGATCTTTCTTTTATCTCCGTCACTGTTAAACAAATACCGTTTACCGCTATACTATCGCCAATCTTTGTGTTATTTAGAACTTTTTGGCATTCGATCTCAAATAACCTGCCGGAACTTCTTGCTGAGATTGATTTAACTATTCCTAACTCCTCTATTAGCCCCGTAAACATAATAATTATATTAAACTTTTAAAGAGAGAAAAAACAAGTACTAAAACCTCACCCATTCTACAATTAAATCTTTATCTATCTTTTTTGTCTTATAATTGTCTAAATAAAAGGCAGTTTCAAGGGTTTTAAATCCGGCACCGGAAACAGATAAATTTCTCTCACCACCCAGTATATAGGGTGTTAATATAACCATCAGTCTATCTACAAGTCTATTTTTCATCAATTCAAAGCTTAAGATACCCCCGCCTTCAACAAGGAGATTTTGTATTTTTTTTTCTCCTAAATCTCTCATAACTGTTTCTATATTCAGCCTGCCATCTGCTTTATCAACCACAACTGTTTCCGCTGGAATACCTTTTTCTTTTAGCTTACTACTGGCGGTATAGACCAAAACATCTCCTCTGCTTTTAAATAATTTTTCATCCCCCTTTAGTCTCCCCTCCGTATCGAGGACAACTTTAAGCAAATCCTTTTTTTTATGATAATATCTTATATCAAGAGAGGGGTTATCGGAAATTACCGTATTTATACCAACCATTATGGCGTCGGATTCAAATCTAAGTTTATGAATATATCTCAAGGTTTTTTCTGAAACAAGATATCTTGAACCCTTTAATGGTGCGTTCTTTCCATCTAAAGTTTCTGCAAATTTAAGGGTTACAAAGGGGGTTTTCTCAACTATATACTTGAAGAAAGGCGCGTATAATTTTCTCAGTTCATCTTCCAAAACACCTTCTTTTACATCAACACCGTTTCTTCTCAATAATTCAATACCTTTACCTGCTACTTTCGGGTTTTTATCTCTTACTCCAACGACTACCTTTTTTATACCACTTTCTATTATCAGGTTTGCACAAGGCGGTGTCTTTCCAAAATGTGAACAAGGTTCAAGGGTAACAATTAAGATAGCCTTTTCTAAATCTTTTCTGTTGAGACCTTGAAGGGCAACAACCTCTGCATGAGGTCCGCCATATTTTTTATGATAGCCTTGACCTATAATCTTATTGTTTTTTACTATAAGAGCACCAACGGGAGGGTTGGGAGAAACGTAACCTATACCCCTCTTGGCAAGTGTCATAGCAGTTTTCATCAAATTTTCATAATTTAACTTCATTTTTTAGATGATTTTTTAAGAAGTTTTTCCAGTTCTTCGATAAACTGAGACGGATCTTTAAAATCTTTGTAAACAGATGCAAATCTTACATAGGCTACATGGTCTATTTTCCTTAACTCTCTCATCACAAGCTCGCCGATAAACTGAGTGGATACCTCCTGCTCGCCATTTTCTATAACTGCGTTTTCAATCCTTTTGACAATTTCATCAATTTTATCGGCAGATATGGGACGCTTTTCAAGGGCCTTTTTCAAACCATTTTTAATCTTTTCAGAAGAAAAGGGCTCCCTTTTCCCGTCCTTTTTTATTACAAGGGGATAACTAAGCTCAATAATCTCTCTTGTTGAAAATCTTCTGTTACAATTTAGGCAGGCTCTTCTTCTTCTGATCTCAGTACCGTCTTTGTTTGTCCTTGAATCCAATACCTTATCTTCTAAGAAACCACAAAAGGGACATTTCATATTATCACCGGAAAGAGGCTTACATAGACAGATTTAATATTTAATAACCTCAATTTCAGCCTCTTTTATAAGCTCTTCGGAAAGCTCATCAGGATAACCATCTAAATAGTAAATTTTTTTAACTCCCCCGTTTATCAACATCTTTGCGCAGATTGAACAAGGAAAGTTTGTGCAATACAAAAAAGAATCAGATATGCTAACACCATAGAAAGCAGACTGTATAATCAGATTCTGTTCAGCATGAATCCCTCTGCATAGCTCGTGTCTTTGCCCTGAGGGGACATTTTTACTTTCTCTGATACACCCCACTTCCAAACAATGTTTCAGCTGAGATGGTGCGCCATTGTACCCTGTTGCTAAAATTCTTTTATCTTTTACAAGAATAGCTCCTACCTGTCTTCTTATGCAGGTTGATCTTTTAGCTACAATCTTTGCAATTTCAAAGAAATACTCATCCCAATCGGGTCTTTTTTTCATTAAAAAAGATCCTTATAGATGGGGAACTTTTTACATAAATCAATTACTTCTTCTCTGTAATTTCTCTTTTTATTCATATTGTAAGGATCAAGAAGCAGATCCTTAATTATTTCCGCTATCTTAAGGGACTCTTTCTCTTTCATTCCTCTTGTTGTTATTGTTGGTGTTCCTATTCTGATACCTGAGGTTAGAGTCGGTGGTTTATCATCAAAGGGTATAGCATTTTTATTAACAACTACCCCTATTTCTTCAAGGGTTTTTTCTGCAGTTTTTCCTGTAATCCCTACCCCCGTCAAATCAAGGAGAAATAAATGATTATCTGTTCCCCCGGAAATTACCCTGAATGGTTCTTCCATAAAAACCTCAGCCATTACCTTTGAGTTTGTCACAACCTGTCTCTGATAATCCTTAAACTCTTCAGTCATAGCTTCCCTGAATGATACCGCCTTCGCAACTATAGTATGAACGAGAGGACCGCCCTGAATACCCGGAAAAACCGCCTTGTCAACTTTATCTTTAAGATATTCTTTGCAAAGGATAAAACCACCACGGGGGCCTCTTAATGTTTTGTGAGTTGTGCTTGTAACTATATCTGCAAACGGAACAGGCGACGGGTGGACACCGGCTGCAACAAGCCCCGCAATATGTGCCATATCAACCATAAAATAGGCACCTACTTTATCTGCAATGTTTTTAAATCTATCAAAATCAATAATTCTTGAATAGGAGCTTGCGCCAGCAACTATAAGCTTAGGTTTGTTTTCTATGGCAAGTCTCTCTACCTCTTCATAATCTATAAGTCCGTCTTCTTTTCTTACACCGTAATGAACAACATTAAAAATTTTACTGACTATACTTACTGTTGCACCGTGAGTAAGGTGGCCACCATGGGCTAACTTCATTGTAAGTATTGTATCTCCGGGGTTTAATACTGCAAAATAGGCTGACAGATTAGCAGCAGAGCCAGAAATGGGCTGAACATTGGCATGATCGGCATTAAACAGCTTTTTTGCTCTTTCAATAGCAATATTTTCTATATCATCACAAAACTCGCAACCTCCGTAATACCTCTTTCCGGGGTAACCTTCTGCATACTTGTTTGTAAACACACTACCCTGTGCCGCGAGAACTGCCTTACTGGCAATATTTTCTGATGCTATGAGGACGATAGAATCCTGTTCTCTTTTCAGTTCAAGAGAGACTAAATGGGCTAACTGTTTATCATATCCCTCAAGTATGTCTACGACATTATATCTGCTTTTGTTTTTACTCTCAATTTCAATGATTTTATCCAATCTTTTCTGATGTCTTCCACCCTCAAAGGAGGTGTTAAGCCAGATATCAACATATTTTCTTGCACTTTCCTGAGAAAGATTATTCCCCCCTAAGACGAGTATATTAGCGTTATTATGAAGCTTAGCAAATTTTGCTGTCTCTTCATCATTTATCAAAGCAGCTCTGACATTATAAAATTTATTAGCAACTATTGACATACCAATACCGGTTCCGCATATCAGTATTCCCAGATCAAAGTCACCGTTACTTATCTTTTCCGCCACTTGAGAGGCAAAATCTGGATAATCTACCGATTCATTATCATTGTAGGCTCCGAAATCGAATACCGGAAACCCCTTTCTTTCCAAATAGCTTCTTAAGGATTCCTTAATCCTTATGCCTCTGTGGTCGCTTCCAATGGCTATTCTCATAAAAAATCCTATTCAAATTTTTTAAATATCAGTGATGCGTTTGTTCCCCCGAAACCAAAGGAGTTAGACATTGCGTATCTTATATTCACATTCCTTGCCTGAGCAGGGACATAGTCAAGATCACACTCACCATCTGAAGTCTCATAGTTAAGGGTTGGAGGAACAATACCTTCTTTTATTGACATTATTGTATAGATTGCCTCTACTGCGCCTGCCGCTCCCAAAAGATGACCGGTCATAGACTTTGTTGAACTAACAGGAATTTTGTATGCTCTCTCACCAAAAATTTTTTTAATGGCAATTGTCTCAAACAAATCATTATAGTAAGTGGAAGTACCGTGGGCATTAATATAATCTATATCATCGGGACTGATTTTTGCATCAGAAATAGCCATTTTCATACATCTATAGGCGCCTTCGCCTTCCGGAGCGGGCTGTGTCATATGATAGGCATCAGAGCCTAATCCATATCCAACCACTTCTGCATAAATTTTAGCCCCTCTCTTTTTTGCAAACTCAAGCTCTTCTAAAATTAAAATTCCCGCACCTTCCCCCATAACAAAACCGTCTCTATCCTTATCAAAGGGTCTGCTTGCCCTTGTCGGTTCTTCATTTCTGGTAGAAAGTGCCTTCATGGCACAGAACCCACCGATGGCAAGAGGTGTTATCGTGCCTTCCGCTCCTCCCGCTATCATTACATCTGAATCACCTCTTAAGATACACTCAAAGGCTTCACCAATATTATGTGTGGAAGTGGCACAGGCGGTGACTACCGATAAATTGGGCCCCTTTGCGCCGTATTCCATTGATATTAATCCCGGAGCCATATTGACAATACTGTAAGGAATAAAGAAAGGTGAGATCTTTCTCGGGCCACCTTCCATA
>JAOAGA010000036.1 GCA_026415985.1 Pseudomonadota bacterium
CATTTCTCGCTTATTCTCTGCGATTTAGGTGGAGGTTTCAGCCCCTGATATCAGGGATGGGTACGGAAACATTATATGAGGGAGATGGGACAGCGAAGCTGGGTTTCAGCCCCTGATATCAGGGATGGGTACGGAAACCGTTATGATCTATACATAAATTTAAAAAAAGACAGGTTTCAGCCCCTGATATCAGGGATGGGTACGGAAACCTTCCCACCCACTACCACTACATCTTTAAACGTCAGGTTTCAGCCCCTGATATCAGGGATGGGTACGGAAACACAAGAGGGGGGCGCATGCACGGGGAAAAGGTTTCAGCCCCTGATATCAGGGATGGGTACGGAAACTCTATGATATATAATTTATTGATTTAACTCAACAAAAATTGGCGTTTTCCGGGATGATCCGACTATCAACATTTTATCAACAGGTTTTCCACATACATTTCCCCGCAAGGTCCACCATTTTACATTAAAAGAGCATCAGGAGGCTAAGCCTAAAGCCTTTCTTTTATTCTTTATATGCTCTATTATTAAATCTCCCGCCTTTAAAGGATCGGGCTCTACAGCAAACTTCGCACCAAAAACGCCTTCTAAGCCATTCACCGCAAGATCGGTTATCTTTTTGCTTCCAAGTATAGGTGGCATAACTCCTAAAACTGTATAGATACCACTTGCCATTACATAAAAGGCTATTGCAACTGCCTTTTCAGAATACCATTCCGGTGCGGATCCTGCAAGAGGCAAATCTGAAATATCAACGCCTAAAGCATTAGCAAGGGCACTTGCTATTACAAGTATCCTCGAGTTATCAACACAGGACCCGATATGAAGTGATGGTGGTATTCCGAGGGCGTTACATACCGCTTTTAAGCCTTCTCCCGCAAATACTTTCCCTTCGGGAACCTGAAGACCTGCCTTTCCTATGGCTACGTTTGCACAACCTGTTGTTAAGACAAGTATATCGTTGGCAACAAGCTTTTTTGCAAGCTCTACATGACCATAGTCATGTTTTATCTTAGGGTTGTTGCATCCAACAATACCAACAGCTCCTTTTATGTTTCCCGCTTTTATGGCATCTATTAACGGATTTAGTGTGCCACCAAGGGCTTTTAGTATAGCCTCTACCGAGAAGCCAGTCATACTTTTTACTTCAGTTACAGGGATATAGACCTTTTCCTTTTTTCTGTTCTTAAAGTTTTCTACTGCAAGCTTAACAATTTTAAAGGCCCTTTCTCTGGCGTTTTCAGGATTAAACTCAATGTGTTCCATGCCGGGGAATTTTGCCTTGTCAGATGTTGAAAACATCAGGGTATGATAGCATTTTGCCACCTCAGATAGTGCAGGCATTATACACTGATAATCTACAACCATTGCCTCAACAGCACCTGTTACAATGGTAAGCTCTGTCATAAGATGGTTGCCCGCCATAGGAATACCTTTTCTCATAAGGAGCTCATTGCCGGTGCAACAAAGACCCGCTAAGTTAATCCCCTTGGCACCTAAAGATTTTGCTAAATCGGTTAGTTCCTTATCTTCAACTGCTAAATAAATCATCTCAGAAACAACAGGGTTGTGTCCATGAATAAGTATGTTTACGTAATCTTCCTTTATTACGCCTAAGTTTAGAGCAGATACCTTTGGCTCAGGTGTGCCAAAGAGTATATCGGAAACATAAGTTCCTATCATTGAGCCACCATAACCATCGGCAAGGCTTGTGCGAACACCTTGTAAAAGCAAGGATATATAATCATTATCTACGCCCATATGGGATCTGTGCATTGACTCGGTTACTTCTCTGTCTATACCGCGAGGTATTACGTTTAACTTTCGCCATAGCTCTTTTCTTTTTTCCGGCGCGATTGAGACGAAACTTATCTCTTTCTTTTTCATGCCATAGTCTTCCATCATCGCCAAGGCAAGCTCTTTTGCTATCTCTTTAGTTGTTTTTCCATCAACTGTTATATTATAAATCTTTGCTATGGTTTTGAGTTTCTCCTCATCTTTTATCTCGTATCCCCCCGCCTTACCCTCACCAACTGCATATAATACCTCAACCAAATCTCTGCCATGATCAGAGTGAGAGGCAGAGCCTGCTGAAATCATTCTGAGAAGGTTTCTTGCAACCATTATCTCTGCATCGGCACCACAAACGCCTTTCTGAGGACCATCCCCAAAGGGGTCAATCCTGCAGGGACCCATTGTGCAGATCCTGCATGATAAGCCCAACTCGCAGAACCCGCAATGGGGCTCCTGGGCAATTTTTCTATCCCAGACAAGCTCTATGTTTTCTCTCTCTGCCTTTTTTATTGTCTCTGTGGCATCGGTACAGATGGATAACTCTTTATAGTCTTTCATATTGCTACCTCCTTGATATTTCTAATAATGATTTATTATAAGCTTTCAATAGATTGTAACCATTTATGTTTTCCTCTCTTTTCTCACGAATACCTAAATACACAAGCTCTGCTATCTTTCTTCCTTCAACATTGGTCATGTACTTGTTTATGTCATCATAAACCAATGCAGAAACCTTGCAGGCCGAGACACAAGCTGGTTTTTCTCCTTCGGTGAGTCTTAATATGCACTGATCACACTTATGGGCTGATAGCTTCCTGTGAGGATATAAGTGATATCTTATAACCCCAAAGGGGCAAGCCATAGCGCACATGCCACAGTTTATGCATTTGTCGGGGTTTATTAAAACAATCTCGTCATTATTGGCTCTGTAAATGGCTTTTGTAATACAGGACTGCTCACAGGGAGCGGGATTACAATGCCTGCATTTATTGGGAAAAGGCTCTTTATCTTTTGTTTTTACTATATGAATTCTTGGTTTTGATGGTATCTCTTCAAAAACAGAAAAGTAATCCTTTGACTTAGAATGGGCCAAGGCACATTGAAATCTGCATTGCATACAGCCAACACATCTTTCAGGATTTATAATTACCGTTTTCATGATAGATAACCTCCTTAAATTTTATAATAGGAGACTGGTGTTGTGGTTAAAAACTCTTCTGGATTTGAAATCCGGGTATCTCCTTTTTTGATGAGATTAACATAAACTCCTGCATCTTCAGGATTGTTCAAAAAAGCCACACCAACGAGAAGATCATCTTTAAGGGCAATTTTCCTGAACTGGTTTTTATTTTTGTGCCAGAGAGTATGAGTCTTTATACCATCTCCCTTTAACAGGCCCGCGGTTATGAGATGGAAATTTTCCATTTTAAGGCTATTCATTGAGATTGAACCGGGATAGGAAACATCTCTTCCCAAGATATTTAGTGCACAAAAGTATCCCTGCTCCTCTGCAACAGGCCAGATTGCGTTAATATACCGCTCTTTTCTTATAATATCAAAGCTTTCTGCACAATCACCTATGGCAAAAATATCTTTATCGGAAGTTTGTAGATACTCGTTAACCAAAATCCCGTTTTCACAATCAAGACCGGCATTTTTGGCAAGTTTGATGTTTGGCTTAACTCCTTTGCCAACAATCACTGCATCGCAATGTATCTCTGTCTCGTCTCTGAGGGTAACTTTTGCAAGGCCCTCTTTTTTTGAGATATCTATAACATCAGATTTAAGTTTTAAATCTATCTTCATTTTTATGAGCTCTTTTTCAACAACTCTTCCTGTCTCTTCATCGGCAGTTACCGATAGAGGGTAAGGTGATGTTACAACCATTGTGGTGTAAACCTTTCTCTTATAAAACCCATAGGCAGATTTAATACCTACATAACCGCCACCTACAACTACAACAGAATTTTTCAATCTCTTTTCTATTTTTACAGCCTCTCTTAAGTATCTTAATGTAAAAACATTGTTCTCTTCTTTCGTATAGGTTGGACGCAAAGGATCCGCTCCTACTGCTAAAATCAGCTTGTCATAGGAAATTTCTTTTCCGTCTTCTAATACTATTGTTTTTTTCTCCCTCTTTATCTCTGTAACATTTTTGCCTGTGATGAGATTTATCTGCCTGAAATCATTAATATCCGCTATATTTATATCTTTCTCACCAAGCTCCCTGCCAAGGAGATAGGTTAAAAGACATCTCGAATATATTCTGTCTTCATTTGTAATCGCTGTGATATTTATATCTTTTGAATATTTTAACAGGGTTTTTAAACAGGAAAGCCCCCCTGCACTGAGACCAACTATGACAATATTCATAATTTCTATTTAACATATTTTAAAATTTTGTCAAGATGGCAATTACTGTCCAATTTTATTAATAATGTTCGGATAAAAAATTTTCCCCAAAACTTGACTTTTACTACCATGCCTTATATATTTTCTCTTATAATACAAAATTTTAACTATAGACGAAGCGATTATAATGTTTAAAAAGGAGGGAAAGTAATGAAAAACTTACAAATTAAAACACTTTTTTTTATCGTTACAATAATCTTAATGTCAATTACCGCTACCATTGTTTTTTCCCAGGAAAAGCATAGATCTCCTTCGCATATTATTGTATACAAAGGAGAAACCGCTGGAACTGGCCCAGGAATTGGAGTACTAAAAATGAATATTGGGGAAGAAATTACAGTTACAGCGGCTGGTTTTGATTCGGAAGGAAAAGAAGTTCCTATATGGCCCACTTGGAAAGCAGACAAAGAACTTTCTATTCGCGTGGTTGAAGGTAAGAGTAAGTCTGCAGTTATAAAAGCACTAAAAGAGGGACCTTCTTTCTTTGAAGCAATATATATTACTGAAGAAGGAAAGAAGATTTCAGGTGGAGGAGCTGTGGAAATAAAAGCAAAAAGATGAACCATCTATAAACCACAACATTTGTTATTCATATTCGCTTCGTCTACATTTTATTCTCTTTGATTTTATTTACGAAAAAATTTTTGTATACCTCTTAATATGATAAAATATTTCCATGAAGATTGCTGTAATCGGTGCGGGGCTTGCAGGTTGTGAGGCTGTTAATCTTTTGATAAAAAACAATTTTTCCGTAGATCTCTTTGAGATGAAGCCTAAAAAGCTCTCTCCCGCCCACAAACTGCCAACCTTTGCCGAGCTTGTTTGTAGTAACTCCCTCAAAACTACAAGAGATACCCATCCTCAAGGGATGTTGAAATACGAGTTGCTTAAATTAAACTCAGTTATTCTATCAAAAGCCCAATTAGCAAAAGTTCCTTCAGGTGATGCCTTAGCTGTTGACAGGGTTCTTCTTTCAAAACTTGTTACAGATGAAATTATGAAGATGAAAAATTTAAGGATTATAAACAAAGAGGTGGAAGAACTGCCTCAAGGTTATGACTATTACATAATAGCAACAGGTCCGCTTACTTCTGAAAGCCTTTCAGAATATTTAGCCTCTGAGTTACTTGGCTCGGAAAGTCTTTATTTTTATGATGCCATTGCACCAATCATTGACGCTGAAAGTATTGATATGAGTAGGACCTTCTTTGGCTCCCGATATGATAAAGGAGGAGATGATTATCTTAATATCCCCCTAACTAAGGAGGAGTATTTGAAATTTATTGATGCTCTAAGATCTGCTGAGAAGGTCCCTTTAAGAAGCTTTGAAAAACCGAGGTATTATGAAGGGTGTCTGCCTGTTGAAGTTCTTGCGGAAAGGGGGATTGATACCCTTGCCTATGGACCTATGAAACCCGTTGGTTTTGATGAAAGAAAGATTGGCTTTAAGCCCTATGCCGTTGTTCAGTTAAGAAGAGAAGATAAAGAGGGGACCGCTTACAACTTAGTTGGGTTTCAGACAAAATTAACCATAAAGGAACAGGAGCGCATTTTCAGAAGCTTACGGGGGCTTGAGAGGGCAGTTTTTCTGAGATATGGGTCGATACACAGAAATACCTTCATTGATGCGCCTAAACATCTTAATATAACCTTAAACCTTAAAGGAAGAGAAAACATATACTTTGCAGGGCAGATTACAGGGGTTGAAGGATATGTAGAATCTATTGCGACCGGCTTATTATCCGCCCTTTTTCTAATTTTCAGGATAAAAAATATAAGCCCTGTAATACCGTCAGCAAGAACCGCCCTGGGTGCACTTCTTTCTCATACTCAAAGGGAGATAACGCCATATCAGCCATCGGGTTTACATCTTGGCCTGTTTTTAAAAGAAGATGTTCCTAAAAAACTTAAAGAAGAGCGGATATTGGAAAACGAAAGGAAGGATTTTGATATATTTTCAGAGGAGATAAAAAATTTTATTTCTTTCTGATAATTCTTTCTAACTCAACAAGTTGCTGTAAGATAATGTTTTTTTTGTTTGTCAGTGAAAGCCATTTTTTTTCATCAAACCTATCAAAGGCTTCTTTTATTTCTCTGTTAAGAATTTCTATGTAGGAAGAAAGGGAGTTATAGACCTTTATTAATTCTTCATGAACCTCTTTTAGTTCCTCCTCTGTTTTATCCTTTTCTTCGTTTATAAACTTTTCTATATCATCGAGATCTTCTTTTTTTTCTATATCGTCATTCATCTTTCTTTTTCTCCTTCGGCTTTTTGCCTTCTTCTTTGCCCTTTTCCTTTAACTCCAAAAGTGCTTTTTCAACATAATAATTTACCGAATTCTCTTCAAATCTCCCTGTTTGAGGATCATACGCCCCTGATTTTAAACCCGTTAATAACTCCAATGCCTCTTCGACATTTTCTACCGCATATATATGAAAAAGTCCTTTTTCTACGGCGGAGCAGACTTCCTCATTAAGCATAAGATGCTGAACATTTGATTTGGGTATTATTACGCCTGTTTCCTTTTCTTTGAATCCTCTCTCTTTCACTACCTCAAAAAAACCTTCTATCTTCTCATTGACGCCACCGATTGGCTGAACCTCTCCATACTGATTTATGGAGCCCGTAACGGATATACATTGTTTTATCGGAATATTGCCTATGGCAGAATGAAGAACCACCGCTTCTGCAACAGAGGCACTGTCTCCTTCAATCATTCCGTATAGCTGTTCAAAACAAATATTTGCACTAAAACTAAGAGAGCCTTTCTTTCCAAACTTATTATTAAAATAGGAAGAAATAATCATTGACGCCTTGTCATGTATCTTTCCGCTTAATTTTGCTTCTCTGTCAATATGAACTACTCCTCCTTTACCCGTTGAAACAGTTGCGGTTATCCGGGAGGGTCTTCCGAATCTGTAATCACCCAAGTCATAGACAGAAAGTCCGTTAATCACACCAACCCTGCTTCCTTCTGTAGAGACCAGAAGGACATCTCTCATAAATTGTTCCTGTATTTTTCTTTCTATCTTGTTGTGTCTTTCCCTTTTTTTGTTAAGGGCGGTAACCACATCCTCTCTCGTAACTATATCCTTTCCGGATTTTTTTGCAAAAAAGCAGGCCTCTCTGACAAGTTCGGCTATGTCATCTATTCTTATAGATAATCTTTTCTGATCATCGATTAATCTTCCACCATACTCAATAACTCTCTGTATGGCACTATCATCAAAGGGGAGCAGTCCTTCTTTTTCAACAAGATGATTTATATAAAAGGCATAGGAAGACTCTCCCTTTTCATCCCACAAAATATCTCTTTCAAAATCGACCTTAACCTTAAAAATTTTTGAAAACTCCTCATCGTAATTATAGAGAATATAGTAAATAAAGGGGTTACCTATTATTGTTATCTTTATATCAAGAGGAATCGGCTCAGGTTTTAGCGTTCCAGAGGACATCCTGTAGGGCTCCATTGGATCTTCAATTCTGATTTCCTTGTTTTTGATCGCCCTTTTTAATATGTCATAGGAAAAGGGGTTTTTAAATACATCAAGGGCATCAAGTATCAAATATCCGCCATTGGCCTTGTGAAGGGCACCAGATTTTATCAGTGTAAAATCGGTAAGTGCCATACCCATCTGAAAGCGATACTCAATCTTGCCTATGAGGTTAAAGGCGTTTGGATTGGTCTCAAAAACTACCGGTGTCCCCTCTTCACCGCTTCTGTCAATTAATACATTAACCTTATATTTAACAAAAGAAGGCTCAGGCTTAAAAAACCTCAGAGCCATATTGGCAGGAACAGGCAGTTCCGCCTGTTTGAAGTCTTCTAAGTTGTTTAATATATCCTCCTGAACATTAGAAAGATACTCTATGATTTTTGGGTTAAAGCCAAACCTCTCTTTTAGATCATCTATATGATAAGCAACATTGTTAAAGGCAACCTTTTTTTCTAACTCCAAAAGCTTTCTGCGCGTTTCTTTTTCTGCCTCTTTTACAACCTTTATCGCCTCTTTTAGCCTGTTTTGTAGGACCTTTATTTTTTCCTGAATGGCCTTTTTTTCAACCTCAGATAATCTGGAAAACTTTTCATCGTCGAGAACCTCGTTGTCTTTTACAGGAAGAAACATGAAGCCTTCTGCACCTTTTTCCAGTACAAAGCCTCTCCCTCTTGCCTCATCATTAAGTGATTCAAATATCTGCCGATCAAACTCCTGAAACCTCTCTATCAGCTGAGTTCTTTCCTGTTCAAACTCCTTTGACTCAAAAACTTTAGGAATCTCTTTACGGAGAGATTCAATAAGCTCATCCATCTCTTTCGAAAACAAAGCACCATAACCTTTGGGGAAATTGAGATATATTGGGCTGTCGGGCTCTTTAAAGTTATATACATAAACAAAATCTTCCGGTTCTTTTTCCGACAGAGCCTTTTGTTTTGTAATCTCCAAGATGAGATGATGTTTGCCAAGACCGGGCTCTCCTAAGGCAAAGATGTTATAGCCATCTGATTTAATATCAAGCCCAAACTCAATGGCTTCTATTGCAGATTTCTGTATATCAAAAAAACCTTCCTTCTTTATCTGACCGTTTTTTGAAGAATAGGTGCTGGTTTTTTTTATCTGAGTTGTTGTAAGCTTTTCCAATGTTTTCTCCTATATGTCTAAGTTTTTTACCTCCCAGGCATTTTCTTCTATGAACTTTCTTCTCGGCTCGACCTTTTCTCCCATAAGCATACTAAAGATATCATCTACAATTATCTCATCTTCAAGCATAACCTTCCTAAGGACCCTTGTCTCGGGATTCATCGTTGTTTCCCAAAGCTGAGAGGGGTTCATCTCTCCTAAACCTTTATATCTCTGTATATAAACGCCCTTATTTCCTATCTCATAAATTTTTTCAAAGATTTTTAAAGGACTCTTGGTCTCAAAAACTGTATCGGAAATTATATAGTAAGGTGGCATTCCTAATTTTTCCTTAAGAAGTCTTATAGTTCCCCTCATCTCTTTTAAATCGGCGGAAGTAAATATGTCTCTTGAGATTATCGTATTGAAAACCTTAAGATTTCTTTCTGTTGTAACCTCAACAAAAAAGCTCTCGTGCTCTGAGTCTTTTTTTACATCACCTATTTTTATATAACCCATTTTTTCTTCAATATATTCTTTTATCTTTCCTATTTTTGACATAAACTCTTCTTCGTTTTTAAACTCCTCTTCATTGGCAAAAAGAAAATATGATTTTTCAAGGACTTTTGGATCGATAGATTTTTTCTCTAATGTCTCTGCCAGTCTTTTAAGATTAACAAGCTTTTTCAGAAAGGACAGATTTTCTTTACCTTTAATCTCAACACTTCCTTTTACCGTGATTTTATCAAGAGCTAAGTCTATAATGGTCTCTTCCAAATCTTTCTCATCTTTCAGATATTTTTCAACCTTATCTTTCTTAATCCTGTAAAGAGGTGGCTGGGCAATATAAAGATAGCCTTCCTTTATTAAATGATTCATCTGTCTGAAGAACAGTGTTAAAAGCAGTGTTCTTATATGAGAACCATCAACATCGGCATCAGTCATAATGATTATCTTTTTGTATCTTATCTTCTCTTTCTCTCCGTTTTCCTTTCCTCCGACAGATACACCAAGGGCTGAGATTATTGCCTTTATCTCGTCACTGCTTAGTACCTTATCAAGGCGTGCCTTTTCAACGTTAATAATTTTTCCCTTTATCGGCAAGATAGCCTGAAACTTTCTGTTTCTTCCCTGCTTTGCTGAGCCACCCGCTGACTCTCCTTCCACAATAAAAATCTCGCTTTTTTCAGGATCTTTTTCCTGACAATCGGCTAATTTGCCCGGTAAGGTAAGATCTTCAAGGGCTGATTTTCTTCTGGCAAGCTCCTTTGCCTTTTTTGAGGCCTCTCTTGCCCTTCTTGCCTCTAAGGCTTTTAATATAATAATCTTTGCAATGTTTGGATGTTCTTCAAAGAAGTTGTTTAGTCCGTCATTTACAATACTTTCTACTATTCCTCTGACTTCGCTGTTTCCCAACTTTGTCTTTGTCTGCCCTTCAAACTGAGGATTGGATAACTTAATACTTATAATTGCGGTGAGTCCTTCTCTGATATCATCACCGGTAAGGGTTTCCTTGCCATCTTTATTTAATCCTGTTTTTATGGACTGTATATTTGCATTTTTTGTCAGGGCGGATTTAAAGCCCATAAGATGGGTTCCACCTTCTATGGTATTGATACTATTGACAAAACTAAAAATCGTTTCATTATAGCCTGTATTGTATTGTATCGCTACCTCAACAGTGACATCCTCTTTCTCTCCCTTTATATAAATGACTTCGTCAAAAAGTACTTCTTTGTTTTTATTTATGTGTTTCACAAAGGCTATTATCCCACCTTCATAACAAAAACTTTGTTCCTTCCCTGTTCGCTCGTCCTTAAGTCTGATACATACACCAGAGTTTAAAAAGGCTAACTCCCTGAATCTCTGAGCAAGAATATCGTAGCTGAACTCTGTAGTTTCAAAAATCTGACTATCGGGTATAAACCTTATCACTGTGCCTGTTCTGTCAGTTGTTCCTGTTATTTCAACATCTTTTTGTGGCACCCCTCTTTCATAGCTTTGGTAATAGACCTTTCCGTCTCTTCTTACCTCTACCTCTAAAAACTCTGAAAGGGCATTAACACAGGAAACACCAACTCCGTGTAAGCCACCTGACACCTTGTAGCTCTTGCTGTCAAACTTACCTCCCGCGTGTAAGGTGGTAAGAACCGTCTCAAGGGTAGATGTTCCCGTTTCGGGATGGATCTCAACGGGAATACCCCTTCCGTCATCTTCAACTCTTATGCTTCCATCAAGATGGATTGTTACGTTTATGTTTTTGCAATAGCCAGCGAGTGCTTCATCTATACTATTATCTACAACTTCATAAACAAGGTGATGTAAACCCTGAGAAGATGTGCTACCAATATACATTGCAGGTCTTTTTCTGACCGCTTCCAAACCTTTTAGAACTGTTATACTACTGGCGTCATATCTTTCTTCTACCTGAATATCACTCATAAAATACCTATTTCTCCTTTTCTAATCTCAAAATCTGCCTTAATTACCTTTTGATTCGTCATTACGAAACTTTGTATATCTAAGTTTGATAGAATGCTAAAGGCATTTTCAATCTTATTATTATCCCATTCAGAATTGAAATCGTCAATAAGCATTATTGCCTCGCTATCCCTTTTCTTCGTTAAAACAGAGATATACATAAGAAAGATGACACTTTTAATCTCTCCAAGAGAAAGGTATCTTTTGTCATTTTTAAGAAATATTATATCGTCTCTTTCATCTCTGATTATCTTAATGTTTATTTCAGGCAGATTCATCTCTGATTTTATCTCATCAAAGTCATTTTTAATATCTTCCAGAAGTTTAACTCTGTAACTGTCAACAATCTTTTTGTACTTAGCCAGTATACCGCCAATTATTTGTCTTTCCTTGTTTTCAACTACCCTGGAAAAATTTTTTTTGGACTTTATCAACATGTTATAAACAGGCAGAAACTCATTACCATAGAGATAATAACACATCTTGTCTATTAATTTTCTTCTGTAAAAGGGAAAATTTTTAAAATAGAAGAGAACGTCACTACTCAGAAAGAAGGTTTTTATTGGTAATCTTTTTTTATTTCTTTTTTCATCTACCAGAAAAACTTTCTTCTTTTTATCTAACCAAAAGGATACTCTGTTTCTAATGCCGTCACTGTTTAGTATACCCTCAATAGTACAGTAATCATTGCCGTTTAATATTATCTCTCCTTCAGTTCTTCTGAAACTTCTTCTATTGATAAGAATATATAGGGCCTCTAAAAAATTTGTCTTTCCCTGACCATTTGTTCCGAAAAAAACGTTTGTCTTACTTCTTAAACTTAGACTGACAGACTCTATGTTTCTGAAATTTCTTATTCTGATATCTTCTAAAAACATCTAAATCTTTATTGGCATTACAACCGCTTTATAGTTTTCATCACCTGATATAAGAACTGCCTTGTTGGAATCTTTTATGGACATCTCTATCTTATCAGCCTCTGCTTTTGATATTGCTTCTATCAGATACTGTGCGTTAAAACCAATATCTATGCTTTCGCCGTCATAGATATGATCTATCTCATCCTCACCTTCTCCCAACTCTACATTGACACCTTTTATGGAAATAATATCCTGTTTAATTGAGAACATAACACCTTTTGTGCTCTCTTCTGCTATTACAAGTAGTCTCTCCAGACTCTCCAGTATCTTACTCTTGTCTATATATGATTTGAAAGGGTTGTTTAGAGGTAAAACCTCAACATAATTGGGAAACTTAACTTCTCTTAACCTTGTAATGAAGGTTGTTCCATCAGATTCAAAACTGGCGTAATTGTCTTCAATAGATATGTCTAAGTTATCTGTTTCCTCTGTTGAAAATATCTTTATTATCTCAGAAGTTCCCTTTTTGGAAATTAATATATTCTCTATCTCTTTTTCAAAGGGAAGTTCATAATAGCACAGCCTGAAGGAGTCGGATGTTACAAACCTTAGTTTTTCATTAATTTTGTGAATGTAAACACCGTTAAGACTAAGTCTTGACTCATCGGGGTAAATGGCATACTCAACTTTATTCAGTGCTTTTATAAAGTCTGCCCTTTTGAGGGTTATCTTTTTGTCTGTCGATGGTTTTTTTATTGCGGGAAAGTCTTCAGGGGATTGTGAGAATAGTTTGAAAGAGGATTTTCCTGATTTTATAAGAATGTTTTTTTCTTCCTGTGATATGGTTATGGACTCTCCTGAAAGGCTTTTGATTATTTCAAAGAATTTCTTTGATGGAATACATATAGATCCTGTATTTTCAATTGTTCCATAAGAGGTTGATATAATGGAGTTATCCAGGTTAGTAGCCTTGATTGTTATCTTGTCTTTAGCTTCAAGTAAAATATTATTAAGAATGGGCATAGTGGTTCTTTTTTCGGATATTCCCTGTACCTTTTTAAGTGATTTCAGTATTTCCTCTTTCTTTACTATTACTTTCATCTTTTACTCCTTATTTAGTAGATATTAGTAGTCTATGTTAATTTGTTGATTACTTAATATAACTTGCTGTTTTTAAATAAAAAAACAATGTTTATAAATTGTTTACAAAAAAAATGTTATTAACATGTAAGTATAGTTTAAAGTTTTTATCAATATTTTTTCAACAGGTTTTCAATGTATTCAACCTGTTTTTTAAAGCTTTCGTCTTCTTCTATTTTTTTAGAAACTTTGTTAATGGAATGTATCACTGTTGAGTGATCTTTACCTCCGAATTTGTTGCCGATCTCGTTGAGAGACAGCTCGGTATATTTTCTGCTAAGGTATATGGCGATATGTCTTGCTATAGAAATTTTTTTAAGTTTTTTTTGAGATTTAATATCAGAGATCTTTAACTGAAAACAGTCACAGGTAGCCTTTTGTATTGATTCCACTGTAATGACATGGTTTTCCTTTGGCAGGTGATCTGCCAGTATCTCCTTGGTTAAGTTAAGATTTAGTTTTTTCTTTGTAAGGGAGGAGTATGCAAGGAGTTTGGTGAGAGCGCCTTCCATCTCTCTGATATTTTTATTGATGTTAGTCGCAATAAAATGAATAATTTCATCAGGGAGGGTTACATTATGATAGGCAGTCTTGCTCTTTATGATTGCGACCCTTGTTTCGTATTCCGGTGGCTGAATATCCACTACCAGTCCCCATTCAAATCTGTTTCTTAACCTGTCGTCTATATTTTGTATTAGTTTCGGATATTTATCGCTCGTTATAACTATTTGTTTTTTCTTCTCGTAGAGGTTATTGAAAATAGTAAAAAACTCTTCCTGATTAGCTTCTTTACCTGCTATGAACTGAACATCGTCAAGAAGAAGAATATCAACATTTTTAAACCTTTCCCTAAACTCATTCATCCGCTGGAATCTTATGGCACTTATGAAATCATTTACAAATTTCTGTGAAGGACAGTAAAGAATATTTATACCTTCATATTTCTGATAAACCGCATGACCTATAGCCATTATCAGATGGGTTTTTCCCAACCCCACATTACTATAGATTAGTAAGGGGTTGTATTGATTGCCAAGATTATTAACGACCGCATTTGATGCTGCGTGGGCAAACTCATTGGAGGGACCGGTTATAAAGTTTTCAAAGGTATATCGGGATATTAAAGAGGGGTGTAATTTTTTCTCACCGGGTTCTTTAATATTAGATTTTTCTGTAGATACAATAACTTTTACAGGCTTTTCCAATAAGGAAGAAAAAATACCCTCTATTGTTGTAAGATAGTTTTCATTAATCCAGTCTCTGAAAAAATCATTTGGTGTCGATAACTTTATGGTATCTTCCTCATAGGAGAGAATGCCCATTGGTTCAATCCATATATCAAATGTTGAGGAATCGAAAAAGTTTTTTGATTGTTCAAGGAATTTTTTCCAGAGTTCAATCATAGATAAACAATTTATCAAATTAAAAATCATAATTCAAGTAAACTAATTTATGTCTAAGGGGGTAGAAGAATTAATATTCTGGTTGTATAACTTGTTGATAATACTAAATAATATGGCATAAAGATAGAGCCCTGTTTGACTTATGAAAATAGGTTGTTAGAATTTCTATTAGGAGGATTATTATGAGTATATTAAAGGAGCTGTTGGCTGAAGAAGAAAGGATAAGGAAGCTCTTGGAAGAAGAGAAAAGAAACATAAAGGAGTATTTGGATAATAAAAGAGAGGAGCTTAATCTGAAACTTAGGACATACGAGGAAGAGCTTATCAGAAATATTGGTATAAATGCAGAAAAGACCGAAAAGGACTACAGAGATCTTTTAGAAAAAAAGTTAGAAAACTACAGGTTGATGATCCAATATTTCAAAGAGATGGAAGAAAACGCCCTTTTTGAGATGGCATTTAAATACTACAGGTCAATTCTTTAATTATGATTGTTCCGTTTTCAAAAATTCAGATAATCGGATCTTTATACAGTTTAGACAGGGTAATTAATTTTTTGAAAGAAGAAAAGGTAATACATCCCGAAAAAGAGATAGAAAATTTTTGTGGTGATCTAAAGGATTTATTAAAAAACTACAACAGAACTGAAGAAACAATAAGAGAAAGAATTTATTTGGAAAGCCTTAAGAAAAAACTGGAAGAGTTTTTCGAAATAACAAAGGGCACAGAGATAGATACACGTGAAGAAAAAGAACAAGTGGAAGTAAATATTACCATCGAAGAGGCAGAAAAGGATATAAAGCTATTCAAAGGTCTTCTAAAAAAATTTGATGAAGTTAAAAGAAAAAACGAAGAACTGGAACTCTACCGGAGTTTTCTTAGTCTGGCAGAAGAATCTAACTTATTGGAAGTAAGTTCGTTGGAAATTACTGGACTATTACTTAGAAATGAAGAATCAGCTGAAAGGTTAAGGAAGATACTGGAAGAAAAAGGAGAGGGGCTCTTAAAGCTAATTATAAAAACTGATGAAAAAAACAATGTTATTGGTTTGATTGTATATCCAAAAGACTCTAAGGAGAGCTTAAGAAAATATTTAAGAGATTTAAACATACCAGAAATGGTAACCCCCCCGCAGTTAAAATCATTAAGCTTTGAGGAAAAAATAAGGTCAATAGAAGAAGAGCTATCGAAACTATCCGGGCAATATTTTCTGTTAAAAAGGGAAATAGAGGATAATATTTCTGAAAGATACGGACTTTATAAAGAAAATCACAGAGCTGTTCTGCAGAAACTAAAAGAAATAGAAGAAAGAGTTTATCTGTACAAATCGGAAAAACTTTTTTTCATCTTTGGATGGATACCGAAGGATAGAGTAGAAGAGTTAAAGGAAAAGCTGAAGAAAAGATTTAATGACATGGTGCTCTTGGAAGAGCTTGAAATAGTTGAAAAAGAAAAGAACAGCATACCTGTTATAATGAAAAACTCAGCCTATTTTAAGCCTTTCGAGATATTTACAAAAGTTTTTCCTCTTCCGACCTATGGGTCTTACGATCCAACTGTTTTCTTGGGCATCTTTTTTCCTGTTTTTTTTGGAGTTATCGTTGGTGATATAGGATATGGTCTGATAATATTACTAATTTCGAAGATTGGCTCAAGATTGTTTAAAAACAATTTTCTACAGGATCTCTCAAGGGTAATCTTTTATGGCGGGTTAAGTGCCCTTTTGTTTGGTTTTGTTTATGGTGAGATGTTTGGTGAGTTTGGCAGGGAGATAGAGGTCATAAAAGCAATAAAAATTTTAGACAGAGGACACTCCATAACACAGATGTTTTTTATCTCTATTTTTATTGGAGTTGCTCACGTTATATTAGGATTTCTGTTAAGCTTTATACGTCCTGCGGAAAAAAAGGAGAGATTGGTTTCGTTATTGTTGATATTTTGTATAGTGATGTTGATTAGTATTACCTATCTTTTGTTTACCGGTGAAGATCAAAAAATACTTTATTTAATGATGATTGCCCTTTCCTTAATAATAGTGCTTTCCGTTATTTTTTACGGAATAATATTTCCCGTTGAGCTTGTTAAAACCATTGGTAATATAGTCTCTTATGGCAGGATAATGGCAATAGGTCTATCATCGGTTATTCTTGCAAATATTGCCAATAGTTTTTTAGGATCCGTTGGAAACATTTTTGTAGGATTTCTTGTAGCTTTGTTCATTCATCTGATAAATATTGTCCTGTCAATTTTTTCACCAACTATTCACTCTCTTAGATTACATTATGTCGAGTTTTTTTCAAAGTTTATGAAGTTTGGCGGGAAAAAATTTAGTCCCTTATAAAGGAGGAATACCTTATGGAAACAAAAGTTTTGTTAGCCTTTGCGTCTGCTCTTGCTGTGGGGTTGTGTGGTATTGCTACTGCCTGGGCACAATCAAAG
>JAOAGA010000037.1 GCA_026415985.1 Pseudomonadota bacterium
CCTATTCTTATGAGCTTAACTGTACCTATGGGTATATTTATATTGTTTTTTGTGCTCTATGGTTAAGGGCACATAATCCTCCTATTCCCAACTATCCTGTTTGAACAACTATTTGCACAGGGAGTTTCTATTATTAACTCTCCTATGTTAAAATTAAAGGATGGTCAATATGTCTACACCAAGTGCCATCTGATTAACAGTCTTACAGGTAAGGACTTTTTGCCTGTAAATAAAAAAGTTTTCTATGAACCAATACAAAGATTGATGGGCTAAAAAATACATTAGCCAGTAAATGGTGAAATTTAAATAATATTTGCATTTTTGTTCCTATGATGTAAAAATATTTTCTTATGAGAAAAAACCTTTTTCTTTTTATATTATTAATATTTTTTGTGTCCGGATGTCAGGATACTGGGCTTCAGGACATAAAAAATTTTTTCTTGGGGAAAAAAAGTCAGAAGTTTTTGGAAGACACTGGTAAACAACCGGTTACACCATCCCCACAGATACTGAATTTACAGGAAGCTTTTGAAAAGGTTGCAGAAGTATCACTTCCCGCCGTTGTAAACATATCAACAGACCAGAAAGTCAAGGTAAGACCCTTTTTTTCTCCCTTTGAAGATAACCCGCTGTTTAGGGATTTTTTTAACGATTTTTTTGGTGATATTATTCCAAGAGAAAGAGAGTATAAATCTACAAGCTTAGGTTCAGGTTTTATTATCTCAAAGGATGGTTATATTGTTACTAATGATCATGTAGTGAAAAATGCCGACGAGATAACGGTTAAGCTTAATGATAAAAGGGTTTTTAAAGCAAAGATAATCGGAAGAGACCCGAAAACGGATGTTGCAGTTATTAAGATTAATGGTGAAAACCTGCCTACGTTAAAACTTGGTAACAGCGATAAGCTAAAGATAGGACAATGGGCTATTGCAGTTGGCAATCCCTTTGGCTTGAACGGAACACTGACCATGGGTGTTATAAGTGCTACCGGGAGGAGTAATTTGGGCATTGAAACCTATGAAGATTTCATTCAGACCGATGCTTCCATTAACCCGGGCAACTCCGGAGGCCCCCTTCTTAACATTTACGGTGAGGTTATCGGTATTAACACCGCTATAGTTGCAACAGGTCAGGGAATTGGCTTTGCCATACCTATAAATATGGCAAAGAATATAATAGACCAGATTATTAACAAGGGAAAGATTGAAAGAAGCTGGTTAGGTGTTGGCATACAGAAACTTACTCCGGAACTTGCCGAGTCTATGAACATCAAAGCAAAAACAGGTGTTTTGATAAACAGAATATACGAAAACTCTCCAGCAGAAAAGGCAGGACTTAAGGAAGGAGATGTAATTATTGAATGTAACGGGAAGAAGTTAGAAGATCCGTCAGATTTGCAGAAAATAGTTATTTCAGTGCCTGTCGGATCCACATTGGAGATAAAGATATTAAGGGATGGTAAAGAAAAACAGATTTCTATAAAGACCGAAAAGATGCCCGATGAAGAAAAGATCGAAAAGGCAGAGACAGAAAAAAATATTCTGGGAGTGAAAGTAAGAGATATGCTCCCATCTGAGAAAAAGAATGCCTTCTATAAGTCTGGTGTGGTGGTAACAGATGTGGAGCCCCATTCTCCCGCTGATACCGCGGGAATACAAGAGGGAGATATAATTTTTACCATTAATCAGAAGACCATAAAAAGCACGAAGGACTTTAATCAGATTGTCAAAGGTTTGAAAAAAGGTAGCGTGATTAACCTATTTCTTCAGAGAGCAAACCAAACCTTCTATTTAGCAATAAGGGTTTAAGGGGGTAAAATGGCACAAATACAAAACCCGGAACAGGCATACAGATTGGCTAAAGCAATTTTGTCCGATATTTTATTATATAATCAGGAAAAGGTTAAAAAAGGCATTGAAGATGACAATCTCTTTGAAGTTTTAAGTGCAGAGATTGAGGAAGGAAGAAAACTTTTTGAGAGCAGGGTTCCTGCAAACATTCCAAAAGAGGTCTATGATAAGGCTTTAGTAGACGTTATCTTCAAATCGGCGGGAAGATATAGCTCAAAGATATGGTGATAGATATAAGGGTTGCAGAAGACGGGAAAAGAGCGGATAGCTATATCTCTTCAAGATTAAATCTATCAAGAAACCGGGTTCAGGAATCAATTAAAAAAGGGAAGATCCTGCTTAATGGGAAGGTTTTTAAACCATCAACACAATTAAAACCCGGTGATATAATTTATGGTGAGATCGGAGATGTTTCTGAAACTATTGATTTAAAACCCCTTGATTACCCTTTGAGGGTTCTCTATGAAGATGAATATATAATTGTAATTGATAAACCAAGAGGGATAGTTGTTCATCCTGCCAAAGGACACTTGGATGATACTATAGTAAACGCACTTTTAAAACACTGTAAAGATTTAAAAGGGATCGGAGGTGAGCTGAGACCGGGTATTGTCCATAGGCTTGACAAAGACACCGCAGGAGTTATGGTTATAGCTAAAGATGATAAAAGTTATTATGAACTCCAAAGACAGTTCAAAGACAGAGAAGTGGAGAAGAGGTATTTAGCATTGATTTATGGAGTTCCCAAAAAGGCTGAGGATACTATTGTTACAGGAATAGGAAGGAGTGAAAGGGATAGAAAAAAGTTCTCTGTGAAGGATATAGGGAGAGGCAAGGAAGCAATTAGTCATTATAAATTATTAAAAACTAACGGACAGTTAAGTCTGGTTGAAATTATTATTAAAACAGGCAGAACCCATCAGATAAGGGTTCATATGAGTTATATGGGAACCCCGATAATCGGAGATAAGGTTTATGGTAAAAAAAATTTTGGTGGTTCTATAAAGGATAGAGAGCTAATGTCGTTTATTGAAAATGTTGAAGGTCAGTTACTTCTTGCCTGTGAGCTAAGCTTTCTTCATCCTTTCTCGAAGGAAAAAATGACCTTTAAGGCACATATTCCCGAAGAGATGAAAAAAGTTATAGATATAATGGATTAAAATGCAGATAGTAAATAAGCCCGATTATTCTTATATTATGCCCGACAGGTTTTTTTCAGACTTGAGAGTGTTTTTTCTTTCCAAAAATTTAGGTATATCTGTGGATAATAGCCAGAAAGATTATCCTTCTCCGCCAGATATGAATATTATCAATAAGATTTCTTCTTATTTTCCTGTTAATCCGAAACATATTATTTTTATGAATCAGGTTCACAGCGATATGGTCATAATAAAGGCTGACAAAAGACCTTCTTTTCCACAGGCTGATGGTATTATTACCCAGATGAAAGGACTTGCCCTTGCGGTAAAGTCTGCCGATTGTTTGCCAATCTTTCTTTTTGATAACAAAAATAAGGTTATCTCTGCCATACACTCAGGATGGAGAGGTACCGCTTTAAAAATTGTAAAAAAGGCTCTTAAAAAGTTTGAGCAGGAGTTTAATAGTAATTTTTCTGATATTTATGTATTTATAGGTCCCGCTATAAACGGCAGTTGCTATGAAATTGGTAAAGATGTATATCAGCACTTTGGGTTTTTAGGTAAAAAGAGGGCCGATTATTTTAATAGGGCAAAAAATAACAAATTTTATATGGATCTGAAGGGGATAAATGCCTATATACTTGAACAGGAAGGTATTCCTCCTGAGAATATTGAGATCTGTGATTTATGTACCCATTGTGAGTCTGCGTTGTTCCATTCTTACAGAAGAGACGGAGTTAATGCGGGCAGAAATATTAGTTTTATAATACTTGCTTAATCAAAAAAAAGTATCTCTGGTTCTTTCTCAATCAGATCATTTTTCTTTAAAAGTTTGAAAAAAAGTCTAAGACTCTCCATGTGTGTTTCGTTTAGATCAAAGGTAAGATGCTCCCAATAATCAAGTATGTATTTGCTATCAAAACCCATCTTTTCTGAGAAACTATCTGCTATAAACCTTTTGTTATTAATGAAAAATTCATATGATAACCTTAATATTTTTTCGAAGGATTTTATTTCATTAATTTTATTGGTGTTTTTTGAAACCTGCCAAAGGGCAAAGGTAAAAGGAAGGTTTGTAAAGTTATGCCAGACCTCAGCCAAATCGTATTTATAGGTACCGGGATAATCCAGATTTTTTAATGCATAATCTCCTATATACAAGATACCATCTCCCCTTGATAGTAGTTCTTTTAAATTTTCTCCTTCCGGGTCAAAGGTAAGAAAATCTGCCTTTGTTGGTATAAACTCTTTTAGTATTAGTTTTAATAACATAAGAGAGGTTTTAGAATGGGCGGTTATGAAAAATAACCCCTTCTTAATCTCATTCAGTTCTTTTTTTGTAACAAGAACAATGCTTTTCACCTCTTTTTTTGAGGAAATTGAAAAATTTCGTAATATTTTATGACCCTTTGTTATCTCAAAGGAAGATGAAGGAGAGATATCCAGATCGCCTTTTTCAAGAAGTTTATTCAGATAGGAAGGGGGTCCTTCAATAATCTCACCTGCAAAGGGAACCAGCTTAAGAATTAGTGCACCATGAACAGGCAGACAATTTAAATAGTTTATATGTCCTAATCTAACCATAAGGAAAAAATCGGCAAAAATACTAAAGAAGGTAGCATATCGAGAGTTTTTATATTCTTTATCTTTAAAAGATTAAATCCCAGTGAAAGAACAATTATTCCGCCAACACCGTCAAGGTTAGAGATAAAGGACTGAGAAAGCCCCGCCAAATACCCTGAAGATATTGTAATTGTTCCCTGAACAACAAGAACTGTTAAAGAGGAAAAGGCTACCGGTATTCCATATCTTGAAGATAAAACAAAAGATGCAAAGCCATCCATTACAGATTTAATTTTTATCAGTGTGGCGTCATTATATAAACCATCCTTAATAGAACCAATTATAGTCATGGAACCAACACAAAAAAGAACCGATGCTATTAAAAAACCTTCTATCTTGCCTTCTTTTTTAAAAGATCTTTTTAGTTTTTCAAGGGAAGATGAAACCTTAACTTCCAGATCTATTAAAGAACCTGCCAAAGTCCCGATTACGAGGGATAAAACAATTATTATTATATCCTTCCCCGTCAGGGTCATTTTAATGCCTAAAAAAATTGTTATAAATCCTAAAACATTGAAGACCTTTTCTGTAACTTCATCCTTAATTTTTTTTCCAAAATAAATCCCTGCAAAGGACCCAAGCATAACAGTTACTGTGTTGACAAGATAACCTTTCATAGTCTTGATATTTTAACATTTTTTTCTTTTCATTAAAGGAAAAAACTGATAGATAATATAGTGAAGTTTGGAGATCAGCTATTTTAAGAAGGAGAAAAGGATGAGAAAAAATATATTTTTTATAATAATTTTGGTTTTATTTGCAGATATTGTATATGCAAATGAGTGGAAACCTGTCTCGGGGGAGATGGCTATTGGTTTTCAGGGAATAAGATTTAAAGAATTAGATGAAACCAAACCTCTCCTTGCCATAGAGCTTGGAAGCAGGAATGTTTATTATGGCTATTCTTTACTACTTGGTTCTGCCAACATTGAGAACAGGATGTTTGAAGTTAATAATACCGTTTACAGTGAAAGTATTGATTATATGCCACTGGAGTTTAACATAAAGGGTTATTATCCTATGAAAGACATAGAAATAGGATTAGGCGGCGGGGTTAGTATGAATTATCTTAGTTATATACTAAAAAATGAGAATGCAGGCATTAATGTTGTTTCAAAGGATAATCTGCTATTTGGTGCTCAGCTGAAAGGAGAGGTTAAAATACTTTTTCCATCTACATCAGGTGTTGATGCCTTTGTCGCTATAGAATATGTTTATCAGTTTGTAGAAAAAACAAACACCTTTTTAGGTTCTTTGGACTTGAGTAATCAGAGATTTGGAATTAAGTTAGGCGGAAGATTTTAAAAAATCTTTTATTTTTTTTATTGACGTTTTAGAAAGGTTATGTTAAAGTTTTCACAAATATAGTTCGGTGGGTTGATAATGCTAAACTCTTTAGATATGTTATTTATTTCACTTACTGTTTTAGTTTTTGTTTTTGGGCTAATTTTAAAAGCAACAAGATGGAAAAGAGGTCAGGAGACCAGCAGATTAGACAATCTCTATGAAAATTTTCTTTCATCTGCAGAGAGGGTTTTTTCCCATAGAGACCTTTTGAGAGAAAAGAAGATGGGTTTTTTTCATGTTTTCCTGTTCTATCTGTTTGTTATTGCATTAATATTAGTAATAGTTTTTCACATCCCCTTCAGTTTGCCTGCCATTCTCGCCGGAGTTCAGTCTATTATCCTTGATTCAATCGCCTTAATAGCCCTTGTAGGTATAGTATATTTTTACTACAGAAGGCTTACAGAGAAAGACAGAGGATTTGATAATAAAAAGGAAGATTTTGTCTTACTAATATGGTTATTTTTAATATTTATTACCGGTTTTCTTATGGAAGCAGTCAGGCTTAAAGTTTTCAAAGAAAAGGGCGTCTTTGCTCCTGCCGGTTTAATGTTTTCTGTATTAATACCATCTAACCAGGAATACTATCCCCTTTTATCTCAGCTTTTTTGGAGAGCCCATCTATTTCTTGTCCTGTCGTTTATAGCTTTTATACCTTATACAAAAGCCATTCATATTGTTCTTATCCCTTTGAGTTATCTGTTTAAAAACCCTATACCGAAAGGGGCCTACAAACTCTATGATCTTGACAACTCAGAAGAGTTTGGGGCAAACAAGATTTCAGATCTTAACTGGAAGGATTTAATGGACCTCGATACCTGCGTTCGTTGCGGAAGATGTCAGGAGAACTGCCCAGCCTTTCTGACAGAGAAACCTCTCTCACCCAAAAAGGTCATACAAGATTTAAAAACCGTCTTATATAAATCTGATAAAGATTTACAATCGCCTCTTATAAATGAAGATATTACTGAAGAGGTCATTTTTTCCTGTACAACCTGTAGAGCATGTATGGAAAACTGTCCCGCTGGTATTGAACATTTGGACAAGATGATGGAAATAAAAAGATATCTGGTATTAATGGAGGGTTCTATCAGTCCGGAGGCACAGCTTCTGTTCAAAAATTTAGAGAGAAATGGTAATCCCTGGGGGATGCCTGCCTCAACAAGGGCAGAGTGGGCAAAGGAGCTTGATGTTAAGTTTCTTGCGGAGATTGACGATCCAAAATCAATAGATTTTCTGTTTTGGCCAGGCTGTGCAGGTGCCTTCGATGACAGATACAGTAAGGTTGTTAAAAAAATAGTAGAGATATTTAACAGGGCAGACTTAAAATTTGCTTTACTCGGTGAAGAAGAGACCTGTTGCGGAGATCCTGCCCGGAAATTAGGGAACGAATATCTCTATGATATGTTGGCAAGACAAAATATAGAAACTATGAACAATTACGGCATCAAGAAGATAGTAACATCATGTCCCCATTGTTTAAATACCCTTAAAAGAGATTATAGCCAGATTGGAGGAAATTACGAAGTGGTTTCCCATTCCGAGTTTTTATTAAGTCTGCTTAAAGAGGGAAAAATTAATCTAAATAAATCTCTTGAAGGCAAGTTTGTCTATCACGATTCCTGTTATCTTGCAAGATATAATGATGTTTATGACGAGCCGAGAGAGGTAATCAAAAAATCGGGACTTAAACTTACTGAGTTTGAGAGAAGAGGGATAAAAGGCTTCTGTTGCGGTGGTGGCGGGGGAAATATGTTTTTAGAGGAACATTCTCCCCGTATGAACGATACAAGGGTTAAACAGATTTTAGACAGCGGTGAAGGCAAAGACCTTACAGGCATAGCAACTGCATGTCCCTTCTGTTTAACTATGATGACCGACGGAACAAAAACATATAACAGAGAAGATATTGTTGTTAAAGATATTGCAGAAATAATTTATGAGGCCCTTTAATGAATAGTGCGAAAAGATACCCCTGGTTTTTTATGTTTCTAACTTTTTTTATTATATTCTTATCTCTGAGCTACAAAAAGGTATATGCGGTCCAATATAGGGATAAGGACAAGAAATGTATGGAGGAATGCCATTCAAAAGACATACGGTATACCCCCTATGGTTATTTCGGCAACCTCAACTCAATAAATCTTGATTATGAATCTTTCTTAAAGTCAAAGCACGGTATTTTTGACTGTGTTGACTGCCATTTTGATGTTGAGGGCGGTGAAAAAACTCATTTTGTTAAGGAACCGTCTATAAAATGTGAATCCTGTCATATTGAGAAAAATAAACGTTCTGAAAGAATCAACAATCTTTTAATGTCTAAAGGAGTTGAGTTTGAAAATAAAAAGATTGTCTATAACGATTATGTTGAGAGCCTTCATGGAAAGGCCTATTATAATAAGAAAAAAAATGCACCCTATTGCACAGGCTGTCATAACCCCCATAACGCTAACTTAAAAAGTCCTGACTCAACCGTTTCATCTAAAAATTTACCGGTGACCTGTGGCAGATGCCATCCAAACGAAGGCTTAAAGGGGGATACCTTTCTTAAAAAATTATCCCTTGCAAGAATTAATGGTCATAAAAAGGGAGATTCTTCAGTAGACTATTCAGCAAAAAATTGTATTGGCTGTCATGAAGGCGAAGCAGTTCACGGCAAAAAGGCTAAAAACCTGAATTGTATGAGCTGTCATAAAAAGACTACTTCATTCCTTTTTTCTGATTTCCATGGTAATAATTTATCTGTCTTTGTCTATTTGCTTAACTTCGGTTTTATTTTTGGAGCAATTATTTTTGTAGGCGCAGGTATAGGCTATTTGGCTGGAAAACAAAAGGAGACAAAAAAAGAAGATGAAAGCCACTAAAAGATATGGAATGGTTATTGATTTAACTAAATGTATAGGCTGTCACAGTTGTGAGCTTTCCTGCAAGCTTGAGAATAAGGTTCCGCTTTCTGTGTGGAGGATGTGGGTAAAGGAAGGTATTAAAGGTCATTATCCTAATGTTACAAAAGTATATTTACCTTTGCTGTGCAATCATTGTGATAATCCCACCTGTGTTACAGTTTGTCCTGTAAAAGCTTCTATTAAAAGAGAGGATGGGATAGTTATTGTTGATCCTCATAGATGTATCGGTTGCAGGTACTGTATGGCTGCCTGTCCCTATGGGATGAGGCATATAAATCCTTTGATTGGTATCGTTCAAAAATGTGATTTTTGTCTCCACAGGGTATCGGAAGGAGAAAAACCTGCCTGTGTTCTGTCTTGCCCGAACGGAGCTATGATATTTGGAGATCTAAACGACAGGTTTAGTGAGATAAGTAAGTTTATAGCAACCCACAGAGTTACAGTAATTAAAGAAGATACGGGTAATATTCCCTTCTGTCTCTTGTACACATCTTGATGGTGAGCTGGCAGATAAGAAAGGGATGCCAGGTTAGATAATGGTAATTGTTAATGAGATAGGGTTAACGGGCAACAGGAGGAATCTTAAATGGATGTAACATTGCTATATAATGTGCCGATGCAGGAAACCTTTGGGGTATCGATTGCTATATATTTTTACCTTACAGGATTAAGTGCAGGCTCCTTTATCTTATCTTCTTTAAGATATGTATTTGGCTTTGAAAAGTTTAAACCACTGGCAAAGCCGGGAGTTGTTCTTGCTGCTGTCTTGCTTGTAATGGCACCTTTGGCATTACTTATCCATTCCGGTCATCCAATGAGGGCATGGCATCTTTTCGTTTTTATAAACCCCACATCTCCTTTATCCTGGGGATCCTTTTTACTAACAATTTATCCAATTGTCTGCATAATATATGCCTATTTTATGTTTAAAGAAAACAACAAGATGGCAAAAATATTAGGTATCATAGGAATACCTTCCGCTATCGCAGTTCATGGTTATACCGGTTTTGTTCTTGCTGTTGCCAAGGCAAGGGCGGTATGGGCAACACCGATAATGCCTCTTTTATTTCTTGTCTCAGCAATGATATCAGGTATAGCTTTGATGATGATTGTCTGCGCAATACAGGGATACTTTTTCACAAAGGATAGGAAAATTAATTCTGAACTTCTATTTACTCTTGGAAATATGCTTATCTGGATAATCATATTTGACCTCTTTCTGGTTCTCTGCGATATGGTAACTCATTATATGGGACATAAAGAAGGTATTGAAGCAACGATACATATGACAACAGGTTTTTTTGGTTTTACATTCCTGATTATTGAGGTCTTTATAGGAAAAATAATACCTATGATAGTTTTTGCAGTTCCGAGATTCAGGAAAAACTGGGTTTATGTGTTGACTGCTATAGTAATTATGATAGGAATTTTTGTTATGAGATATAACGTTGTTGTCGGTGGTGAACACATACCATTAGTATAGAGGATAATATGGAAATAAAGAGAAGGGATTTTATTAAACTAACAGGGCTTATGGGCATAGGGACCATTGTCCCCTTTAATAAAGAAGAAGGCAACCCCTACAATTTATGGAAGCCCCTTGCACCTTCAAGGTTAGAAAAGGCAGAGACAGTTTGCCCGCTTTGTGACAGCTTTTGTAAACTGGAAATACTTAAAAAAAGAGAAAATATCTTTTCTGTATTTAGCAAAGATAAGAAGGGACTATGCTCAAAGATTTTCACATATCATAATATCATCTATAATGAAGGACGTATAAAAACTCCAGTTATTAGAAAAGGAGAAAGAGGAAAGGTAAGCTTTAATCCCGTTGATTATGACAGGGCAATTGAGATTTTAAAGGAAAATTATAAAAAAGATAAATTTTATACATTAGCATACACGAAAGGTGAAGCTGACAAATATTTCCTGAACGCCCTTTCAAAGAGAATAAATTTTTATCCTGAAAGTTTTACCAAGGCTTTGTTGGGGGTTGATAAAGTATATTTTGATATTGAAAATGCCGACTTAATATTGAATTTCGGTTCTGACATAGTAAATTCCGGGAATTATTTAGATAAAGCAAATTTTTTGTCCCATTCCGCTAAAAAGATCTTTTCATTTACACCTATGGTTACAAAAGGCACAGCATTAGGTGAAAGATGGGTTCCGGTAAGGATAAACGACATACCTTATTTAACCTCCTTAATTGTCAGCGCCCTTAATAAAACTTCCTCATTTAATCTTGATGAGCTTGAAAAAAGGTTAGGTTTTAACCGGGCAGATTTCAATGAGCTCATAGCTTTAATCAAAAACTCGAAGAAGATCTCTGTAACCTTTGGTAATTACCTCGCTGAGACCGAAGAAGGCTTACAGGCACTTTTCTCAGTAATAGATCTTGCCAATGTTTTAAAATCTGTCAATAAAGAAGGGGGGACTTTTTTTTATAACTACCCCGTGGGTTCAAAACCCTATAACATTTTTAAGGAAGATGTAAAAAACTTACTCTTATACGATATAGATCCTTTGTTAACTGACTATTCTTCAGACCTTAGGGACAGGCTTAAAAATATACCCTTTATAGTCTATATAGGTAGCCACCACTCTGAAATATCAAAATACGCTGATCTCATACTTCCTTTGAGTTTTTTTGTTGAAAAGGACGAGCTCTACATTAAAAGGGATAAGAAGGGTTTTTCTGCAATAATCTCATCGCCTGCTATAGAAGGAGGTGTAGAAGCAGTTGAGTTGAGAAAAAAAGAGAATATTGAACTTATTTTCCAGAAAATTCTTAATTATAAAGCACCCTATGGTATAAAAGATATTTCAGAGATTGCAAAAGAGCTTGAAAATAATCTTCCCAACAGAAAAACTCTGTTAGCGTCGCTGGCAAAAAACTTTAAAATTTCCATGTTGTCTCCCCAGATTAAGAAGGGAAATCTTGCTGAGCAGTCAGATGAAACTTCAGTATATCTTTACGAAGATGGCCTCATTGATTTTTCAAACAGGGGTAGCAAATGGGCAGAAGAGGTATCAAATTTAAACAGGGCACTAATTAACAGAAAGTTAGCAGAAAAACATAAAATTCAAAACGGTGATATTGTGGAGATAAAGACAGAAACAGGCCAGATAAGGGTTAAATGCCTTATTTACGAAGGCATAGCAGATAACACCATAGGACTTAAGAGATACAAAGTCCCTGCTGACATTAATCATTATTCTAATAAAAATATTGGTTTTAAAAGTAAAGATAAAGAGATAGAAAGTATCTGGTGGAAAAACGAAGATATTCCTCTAAATAATATTTTTAAAGCAAAGGGTGAGCTTATACCACAATATAGTGGTAAGATCGTATCTATCAAAAAGATTTAACGGAGCAGGAGATGAATGTTTATAAATATTCGATACTTGTGGTGGTTATAATTATATTAGTTAGTATGGGGGTTCTTGTAAAGACGACTACTACATCAAATTTTTATTGCGGGATCTGCCATTTCAAAGAAAAGTCTCTTGTGAAAACTTCATTTGCCCATAATATTAAGAACTCAACCTGTGTAGGCTGTCATGACGAGTCAAGCTTTAGCATATCAAAACATTTTAGTAGCAATCCTGAGTTTATTAATAAGAAGTGCGAAGGCTGTCATGAAAAGGTAAAATCCGAAAAGGAGATAAAAGGTAAAAAAATTATAAAAATGAACCACTTCGCCCATATGGATGGCAAAAAGACTAATATGAAATGTCTTGAATGTCATTCAAATGTTGCCCATGACATAAGTAATTATTCAACTAACAGACCATCAATGGTTGGATGTTTTACCGGGGAATGTCATGTGAAGGAAAAAGATTTGAAAAAATGTGACTACTGCCATTATGTCAAATTTGTTTATCCCGAAAAATAAAATCAGTATATGACCCTTTTTAGTCCCGCTTTTCTTGCCAGTTCAAGGGCTGTTAAAAGCTCCTTTTTAGTAATTCTTCTGTCCAATGGCGGAAACTCATTAGCTCTGTAGCATGGATAATACTGATCCATTAAGTTTAAGTATGTATTTTTAGAAATCTCTTCTGCTATAAATGTTATTATTTTATCAGTTTTCGATAAATTATCAGGTAGTATGAGATGCCTTACTAATAGTCCACGAACCGCTATTCCGTCAGTTACAACAAGATCCCCGACCTGCCTGTGCATTTCCTTGAGTGCTGATTTTGCTATATCTGCATAATTTTTTATGCCTGATAATCTTTGCGCTGTTTCATCATCAAAATATTTAAAATCCGGCATATAAATATCAACAATACCATCAAGTATTTTCAAGGTATCTAAAGATTCATACCCACCGCAGTTGTAAACAACTGGGATATTCAGACCTCTTTTAGAAGCTAAATATATTGCTTCTACAATAAAAGGGACCTGATGTGTAGGTGTTACTAAGTTTATATTATGACAACCTGCATTTGAAAGATGGAGCATTAAATTTGCTAAATATGAAATCTCGACCTCATCACCCTCTCCTGACTGACTGATGGTATAGTTCTGGCAGTAAATACATCGGAGATTACAATAGGTAAAAAAGATTGTCCCCGAACCTCTATAACCGGTTATTGGTGGCTCTTCTCCGAAATGGGGACCAAAGCTTGAGATGTAAGGTTTACTGCCAACTTTGCAAAAACCTTTCTCTCCTGCTAATCTATCAACACCACAGTTATGGGGACATAGTCTGCAGGGGCTAAGTAAATTGTATAAATCGTCCACTCTTTTTTTAAAATCACTTTCCGTTAGACTAAGATAAGAAGGTTTCATAAATTTTTATTTAAAAACTTCTTCCGGTAATCGGCGGGGTTTAAGTTTCTCATTCAGACATGCTATCGTGACTAAAGCTTCACAGATTATATCTTCTCCTCTTTTAATTTTATTCTTGATAGTCATTGAGACCTTTTTAAGCTCCTCTATTTCCGTATGAACTTCTAAAGTATCGCCAAGGAAAGCAGGTTTTTTATAACTAATCTCAATGTGAGAAACAACGAAGAGAGTGCCGTTTCGGTGATACTCAGCAATATTTATACCCCTTTCTGCGAGAAACTCGGTTCTGCCCCGTTCTAAATATTTTAAATAATTAGCGTGATAAACAATTCCGCCTGCATCGGTATCCTCATAATAAATCTTAACCTTTAATGTGCTCATAACTTTTTCCTCCTAATTTATTTTTTTATTGTATAATTTAGTTTAGTAAAATTAAAGTTGTTTGTTCTAAGGGGGAAAGATGGAAAGGCATCATTTTTATTCCGATGAGTGTTTTGTCTGTGGGAAAAATAATAAAGACGGCTTGCATCTTAAAATTGAGAAATCAGATGATAAGGCGATTATAAGCGGTAAGATAGATAAAAAATTTCAAAGCTTTAAAGGAGTTGTCCACGGTGGAATAATAAGCCTTCTTTTCGATGAGGTTTTGTGGTATGCCTTTTATTTTCAGGGCACTACAACAGTAACGAGAAAGTTGGAGATCACCTTTAAAAGACCACTCAAGACAGAAACCAACATAATATGTACCGGTTGGGTAAATAAAAAATTATCGGAAACCCTCTTTGAAGGCATGGCTACCATAGAAGATGAAGATGGTATTATCGCTACGGCAAGAGGGACCTTTTTTGTTAAAGAAGACCTAAAAGATAAGATCGTAATTTTCTTTGATAAAACCTGATTTTTCTAAGATATTTATTAGATCCTTAATTATCTTTGCTGTAACTCCAAATATTTTTAAGGAGTTAAACTCATAAATATAGTTAATTGTGGTCAACTCTCCCTTTTTATAAATTTCAGTTTTAGGATTATTCAAAAAAACTTTTAAGGGGATGAGATAAATATCCTCTACTTCTTCTTTATTAAATGAATAAGGACAAAAATAGGGTATCCTGGCAAGAAAGGCAGAAATATGAAAATTCGTTATACTAACATAGTCATCAAGAGGACCTAAGATAATAACTTCTTCTTTTGGAATACCAATTTCTTCATATAACTCCCTAAGGGCGGTATCAGTTTTTGTAGTATCCTTGCTGTCAGTTCTTCCACCGGGGAAAGAGATCTCACCTTTATGATGATTTAATTTCAGTGATCTTTTTGTTAAGAGAAGAGAGATATAATCATTTAGTACAAGAGGAACAACTACCGATGCTGGTTTGTAAGGGTTTTCTGATATAACTCTTCTCTTCCTGTCTTTAAGAAAATTTATGAGAGTTTCTGTTTTCATGTTATTGAGATAAAAGTTTTTAATCTTTTTCAGGGTAATCTTCAAGAGGGCAGGCGGTAAACTCTTTATGTTCTTTTGTAAGCTCCATTAGTCGCTTCTCTATATCTCTTAACTGTTCGGTCAGACATTTTATAACCTGAGCCTCGGGATCAGGTAATTTTTCATCAATCTTTACCTTTGCTTCTCCTCTGTAAGTAACCCTGCCTGGAACACCTACAACTGTTGAATCATCCGGAACGTCTTTGACTACAACAGAACCTGCACCTATAAGACAATTATTACCTATCATAATCGGACCAAGCACTTTTGCTCCTGCTCCTATGACCACATTATTACCTATGGTTGGATGCCTCTTCCCCTTTTTCCATGAAGTACCTCCTAAGGTTACTCCGTGATAGATAGTTACATCATCACCGATCTCTGCAGTTTCTCCTATCACTACCCCCATTCCGTGGTCTATAAAAAATCTCCTGCCGATCTTAGCTCCCGGATGTATTTCTATGCCTGTTAGAAATCTTGCCACATGAGAAATAAACCTTGCTATAAAATAAAACCTTTTCCCCCACAGGAAATGGGAAATCCTGTGAAAAATCAGTGAATGAAACCCCGGGTAACAAAAAATTACTTCAAGAATCGTTCTTGCAGCAGGGTCTCTTTCGAATACACAGGAAATATCTTCTCTTACCTGATTGATAAATTTTCTCATAACTATCTTTTTAGAGGGAAATACAGCTCAACAGTTGTTCCTTCATTTCTCTTGCTTTTATATACTACCCTGCAGTTGTGCAACAGAGAAACCTTTTTTAAAATATTTAACCCAACGGTAATGGTATCTCCCTTTTTTGTCATCAAGGTGCTTTTTGAAAGAAAATACTCATTTATCTGTTGTAATATTTTTTCCGGTATACCCTGTCCGGTATCTTTGACCCGTAGCACCGCAGTTCCGTCTTCCTGACTAAGAGATATGGAAATGCTTCCTCCCTCAAAGGTATATTTTATTGAGTTTCTTACCAAATGTAATATCATTTGAATCAGAATAAGTTGCTCACCTTTCACAACCATAGGTATTTCAGGTATATCAAGAGTTAATTTTAACCTTTTTTCTTCTAACTCTTTCTCAACCCTTGCACTTATCGTTTTAACAATCTGATTGAGATCTATGTCTTTAAATAAAAAGGATTCTTTGTCAACATCAAGTTTTGTAAGAAGAATCAGATCATCAATAGTATTATAAATTTTTTCAGCACAGGTTAGCATAATATTAAGGCTCTGCTC
>JAOAGA010000038.1 GCA_026415985.1 Pseudomonadota bacterium
GTAAGGGACATGGAATCAGAAAAGACTACTAATATTTTTGATCTCCGTGGAGTTGCATGTCCATTAAATTATGTAAAAGCGAAATTAAGATTAGAAGAGATGAATATAGATGAGATACTGATTCTTTATTTAGATGAAGGGGAACCAATTCAAAATGTACCTTTAAGTTTAAAAGAGGATGGACAGGAAATTTTGAGTATTGAGAATGAGGGAAATTATTATCTTGTCAGGGTTAAAAAGAAAGTATAGTAAAATTAATGAAAAAGCACAGGAATAATATCCTGTGCTTTGTGAAGGTATCAATTAGAATAAAAATTAGAACATACTACTGGTTTTTCAATTTTAATTTTAAGAGGTGATTCTTGTGGAATACCCGCGGATTCAGCTAAAATATGGAAAATTTGTGTATTATCAATTATCTGTGTGCAGGGATACCATTCTCCTCTATATTTATTAATCAATGAAGCTCCCTTACCCTTGGCATATAACATTACTAATTCATTAGTATGGTTTGTTGTTTTATATGTTACTTCACCATCTGGGTATTGCCAGTTATAATCGTATCCAATTTGTGTTGGTAAATCTCCTATTCCCAATTTAGGTTCATTTGTCAATCTCATGTAGCTATTTCCATGATCGGAAGTTACTATTAGTAGGGTGTTATCCCAATCAATATTATCGTTAGGACGGTTTACAAACTCAATAGCGCTTTTTACTGCTTCATTTAAATCCCATACAGTTCCTATCATCCATTTATAGTTGTTTGCATGATTTGCCCAATCTATGTCACCCTGTTCTACCATCAAAAAGAAACCATCAGGATCTTTACTTAAAACTTCAAGAGCTGCAATAGTAGCATCTTTTAAAAGAGGATTTTCAATCGTAGCTCTTTGAATATTTGGACTTCCTGGAGTATCACTTGGAATTGGAGGCTCAAAATTACCTCCCCGTCCACCAAAAAGACCAAATAATTTTTTATTTCTGTTAATAGCTTCTGAAGCGCCATTTTTAATTAGTTGAGAGCCATCTACACCAGGAGTTCTTTCAACAAAAACATAGTCTGTAATTAGACCATTTTTTAATTCGTTATATAAAGTTTCAGATATATATGTTCTACTCCAGTTTCTGTGTCCACCACCTATGACTACCTCTGGTTTAACTTCTTTAACTATCTCCTCTGCTATTTGATAGTAGTTGTTTCTATGAACATTGTGACTGACAAAAGATGCTGGGGTTGCATGACTGAAGGGAACTGTACTTACTACACCTATTGAAAATCCTTTCTTTTCTCTCAATATCTCTGCAATTGTTTTTAATTTACCATTAGCTGGATCTCCAGGAAGCCAGGCTATATTACCATCATCTGTTTTATAGCCCGTTGAAATAGCAGTGCCTGCAGAAGCTGAATCGGTCGCGAATCTTGGATTTAGGAAGTAATTGTCATCAATATTAGACTTGTCAAGAGGGTACGGAAATTTACCACCCCTTCTGGCATTATAGCCTATTATAGGATTAATATTCAGAGGGTCATATGCTGGATGATCTAATAAATCAGCATAACCATTATAGGTTGTAACATCCCATGTTGCAACAGGTGCCTTTACATGAAATTTGTGCCATGAAAGATTATGATCTGTTCCATAGAGATATCTACTTGTTGCTATTTCGTGTTCTAAATGCATCCCATCACCTATGAATAATATAATGTGTTTAATGTTTTGAGTATTTTGTTTAGCATGAATGTTTGTGTTAACAAAAAGAATGCTAAAAATAATTGAATAAATGATGGCAAGTTTAAAATTTTTACTCATTTTCCCCCTCCTTGTTTTTTTTCCACCTTTAGAGTCTCTAAATTATTCACCTCCCTTTTGACAGATTTAAAGGTGGTATTTTTTGTTTCTATGAATTTACTGAAAGTATAGAGAAAAAAGATTTCTTTATTTTTAATATCAAATTAAATTTTTTTTAAAAAGTTGATTTAAAAATCATATTTTGTTAAAAATGCATAAAAGTCTAATTAAATAAAATTAAATTTATTTTTATAAAATTATGGTAACTTTTTACCATATTTCGGTAAGGATTTATCAAAAAACCTGTTCTTTAACCTTTTATCAGTATATTGACATTCTCTTATCTTTACCTATCACCTATCACTTATCACATATCACGTATACTTTGGCATATACATTGCTTTTTCAAAAGGGTATTCTGTTTATAAGGGTTACAAAATAAGAAGGAGGTTTTGATGGCTCTTTCAAAGATAAGCTACCTTAAGGCTATATCAGGAGGAAAGGACTTTGGTGATGTTCTTGTTGTAGGTGGCGGTATTTCTGGGCTTCAGGCAAGTTTAGATCTTGCCAATGCAGGCTTTAAGGTTTATTTAGTGGAAAAGGAGCCTTCAATTGGTGGGCATATGGCTCAGCTTGATAAGACCTTTCCCACCAATGAGTGTTCTATCTGAATACTGTCACCTAAGCTGGTCGAGGTCGGCCGGCATCCAAATATAAAGGTGTTCAGTTATACAGAGATTGATGCCATTGAAGGTACAGCGGGCGATTTTACCGTGAGGCTTTTAAAGAAGCCAAGATATGTAATTCAGGAAAGGTGCACCGGTTGCGGTGTCTGTCAGGAGTACTGTCCTGTTAAGATTCCCGATGCCTTTAATCAGGAGATCTCAAAAAACAAGGCAATCCATATATATTTTGCTCAGGCAATACCGCTTGTTGCCTATATAAGTAAAGAGTGTCTCTATTTAAAGGAGAAAAAGTGTGGTATCTGTGAGAATGTATGTGAGAACAGGGCTATAGATTTCACTCAAAAGGAAGAGAAGGCAGAGATTAAAGTAGGTGCAGTAATTTTATCATCCGGTTTTACCCCCTTCCCTGCGGAGCTCCTTTCCGAGTATGGTTATGGGAAGTATAAAAATGTAATAACAAGCATGGACTATGAGAGAATACTTAGCTCAACAGGACCCTATGAGGGTGAGATTAAAAGAACTTCTGATTTGAAACATCCTAAAAAGATTGCCTGGATTCAGTGTGTTGGCTCTCGTTCAGTAAAGGAGCCATCAAAGAGTTATTGTTCTTCAGTGTGTTGTACCTATACCCAGAAGCAGGTAATCTTAACTAAGGATCACATACATGAGGCGGAATGCACAGTTTTTCATAATGATATAAGGGCCTTTGGTAAAGATTTTGAGAGGTTTTATCAAAGGACCGCAGGCTTATCGGATGTTAGGTTTATTAGAAGTTATGTAACTGTATCAAGGGAAGACAAAGAAACAGGTAATATTTTCATAAGGTACTCCACCCCCGATAGAGGTGTTATAGAGGAAGAGTTTGAGATGGTTGTGCTCTCCGTTGGGCTGAATCCCCCGAAAGATTCAGAAAATATCGCTAAAAAATTTGGTATAGAGATTAATCATCATGGATTTGGGAAAACCGATGCTTTCATCCTTGTAGAGACAAATAAAAAGGGTATCTTTATAAGCGGTGCTTTTATTGAGCCCATGGATATTCCTCAAGCGGTCTTTACCGCAAGCTCAGCCAGTGCAAGATCTGGTGAGCTTTTAATGAAGAGAAGGGGTAAGTTATCCACAAAAAGGGTTTATCCCTTAGAAAAGGATGTGTCTAAGGAAGAGCCGAGGGTTGGTGTGTTTGTATGTGCCTGCGGTGCCAATATAGGCAGGGTTGTAAATATTAAAGAGGTGGCAGATTATGCAAAGACCTTGCCCTATGTGGTCTATACCCAGACACAGCTTTTCTCCTGCTCTACTGACTCGGCAAAGCAAATTACCGATGCAATAAAGGAGCACAATCTGAACAGGGTAATCGTTGCTGCATGTACACCGAGGACTCACGAACCTACTTTTAGGGATTCTCTAAGAGAGGCGGGCTTGAACCAGTATTATGTTGATATGGCAAATATAAGAGAGCATTGTTCCTGGGTGCACTCAAAGGATAAAGACTCTGCAACAAAGAAGGCCAAGGATTTAGTTAGAAAATCCGTTGCAAGATCTCTGAAATTACAGGCTTTAGAAGAAATCAGTCTTCCTGTGGATAAAAGAGCTCTTGTAGTTGGTGGTGGTGTATCGGGCATGAATTCCGCTCTCTCATTGGCAAAACAGGGGTTTGAGGTATATTTAATCGAAAGGGAGAGGGAGCTCGGCGGGAATGCAAGATTTATCTATAAAACACTTGAAGGCTTTGATGTTCAGGAGTATCTGAAAAATCTCGTATCAGAGGTTTATAAAAATCCCCTTGTCCATATACGTTTGAGCTCAGAGATTGTTGAAGCAACCGGGTATGTAGGTAATTTTCTTACGAAAATAAGGACAGACAAAGGAAAGATTGAAGAGATAAAACACGGAGCAGTAATAATCGCAACAGGTGCAAGGGAGTATAAGCCCAAGGAATACCTTTATGGAGTATCAGGGAATGTGGTAACAAATAGAGAGCTTGAAAGGCTATTATACGAGAGGGATGATAAAATTTTAAACTCAGAAAATCTTGTTATGATCCAGTGTGTGGGATGCAGAAATGAAGAGAGAAACTACTGTTCAAGAATATGTTGTAGCCATTCTGTCAAAAATGCCATTGAGTTTAAGAAAATAAATCCGAAAGGTGATGTTTACATACTTTTCAGAGATATGAGAACTTACGGTCTTAAAGAAGATTATTACAGGCTTGCAAGTGAGATGGGGGTTAGGTTTATCAGGTTTGAGCGGGAAAATGGCAATATTCCGGAAGCAGAGGAAGTGTCAGAGGCAGGTAAAAAGGTTATAAAGGTCAGAGTTTTCGATCCAGTTTTACAGAAAAGGTTAGAATTAAGCGCTGATATTTTAGCCCTTGCAACTGCGGTTATTCCTAATGAGGATGTATATGATATAGCGGGCTTTTTTAAAGTCTCAACAAGTATAGATGGATTCTTCAAAGAAGCTCATGTAAAGCTAAGACCCGTTGATTTTGGAACAGATGGAGTCTATCTATCTGGTATTGCCCACTATCCTAAGTTTATAAACGAATCGGTTAGTCAGGCTTTGGCATCTGCAAGCAGAGCGGTAACGTTACTTTCAAGCGATACTGTTTCTGCGTCTGGTTCAATCTGTGAGGTTGAAGAGAAAAAGTGTATTGGCTGTGGTGCCTGTGCAGAAGTTTGTTCATACTGCGCAATTGAGCTTTATAAAACAAACAGGGGGATGAAGGCAAAGGTAAATCCTGTACTTTGTAAAGGTGACGGGCTTTGCAATGCGGTATGTCCGACCTATGCTATACAGCTAAAACATTTTACCGATGAGCAGTTAGTAAGTGAGATAGATAGTGCATTGCCAGAGAGGGTAATAGAAAAGATAAAGAAGGCAGGGTAGGTAAAAATTTAGATTTAGGTTGAGATAAAAAACAGGAGGTATAGATGAGCAGTATTTTTAAGCCAAATATTATTGGCTTTGTTTGCTACTGGTGAGGGTACGGGGCTGCAGATTTAGCTGGAGTTTCCAGACTACAATACACAAGTGAGATAAGACTAATAAGGGTAATGTGCACAGGGCGCATTGACCTTGGCTTTATAGCCCGTTCATTTTATAACGGTGCAGATGGAGTTTATATTGCGGGATGTAGATTAAACGAGTGCAGTTATATTACCCACGGAAATTATTACGCTCTGAATATGACCCTGCTTTTTAAAAGAATTATGGAATACATAGGGCTGAACCCTAAAAGGCTTCAGCTTGAGTTTATGACCTCAAGCGATGCCCAGTATTTCTCGGGTTCTGTCAATGACTTTGTTGAGAAAATAAGAAAGCTTGGACCTTTAGGAGATAAAGAAGGTTTATCCGATGAAGAGATAAAAGAAAGGCTATATAAAATTATAACACTCATACCCTATATTAAGATTGCTGAAAGAGAAAGGCTCAGACTAAGAATCAATAACCCCGAGGAATGGGAGAAAATCTATACTTTAGAACATGTAAAAAACCTCATTGAGAATACACCCTCCTACTGGATAGATCCTGAAAAATGCTCTGCCTGCACCCTTTGTGCCCAGAGATGTCCTGTTGATGCCATAGATGGTGGGAAGAACAAAATTCACATAATAGATCAGGAAAAATGTATCAAATGCGGGAACTGCCTTTTAGTCTGTCCAACAAAATTCAGTGCAGTTCAGAAACTCACAGGCAAGCCGGTACCTCCGCCAATCCCTGAGGAAAAGAGAATTAAGGTTAGGCCTTCAAGCTGAAAAATTAAATAAATTTTGAAATTATAGATCCCTCTTCTCTTAAAAATTTTCTGTAAATCTTATAGTCCGGATATATTTCTTTAACCTTTGTCCAGAAGTTTTTACTGTGGTCTTTAATTATTGTATGAACGAGCTCATGAACCACAACATAATCAACACACCCTAAGGAAGTTAAAATCAATCTAAAGGAAAAGTTGAGATCATTTTTCCCTGAACAGGATCCCCACCTTTTTTTAGCAGAATTAATTTTTACTGAATTGAACTTAAGTCCAGTAATTTTAGAGTAGTATTCTAATCTTTCTGTGATAATTTTTTTAGCCTCTTTTTTATACCAGAGAAGAAAGAATTCTCTGGCAGATGGGAGAAGAGACCTTTTAAGACAGAAAGCGTTATCAAAAATAAGGGGTTCTTTTTGGTTATCCTTTAACTCTAATCTGTAATAGTTACCTAAAAATAAAAAATTTTCTCCCTCAACAAAGTTTGCCTTCTTAATCCTTCTTTGTTTTTCCTCCAGATCTTGCCTTACTTTTACTAACCAATCATAATGTTTTTTTATGAAACTTTCAATTTGTTCTTTTGTGGCAAAATTAGGTGCTCTAACTATTAAAAGCCCATCGCTGTTTAACTGAAGGGCAATGGTTTTTCTCTTGCTTTTAATGATTTTGTCTACTTTCATCCTCATATTAATTTTATTTTGTTGCCACTACCTTTTTCAGTGCATCAAAGATATCCGGTGTGTCAAACTTAAACCCTAACTCTGATAACCTTTTAGGTATTACCCTTTGTCCCTTTATGGAATAATCTGCGAAATCTCCCATAACAAGTTTAACCGCGAAAGGCGGTATGGGAAAAAAGGCAAAAACGTTTAATGCATTGGCCAAAGCTTTTGTAAAATCTTTGTTTCTTACAGGTTGAGGGGATGTTATATTAAAAGGTCCTTCCAAATCTTGACTTTTTAATAAAAATAAGTAGGCCTTTACAAGGTCATCTATATAAACCCAGGAAAACCATTGTTTTCCGCTTCCTATTGGTCCTCCTAAGAAACTTCTGAAAAGGGGGATTAATTTTTCCAGTATTCCGCCGTTTTCTCCCAAAACAAGCCCGAATCTTGTAATTACTACTCTTGCATTTTTTTCTTTTGCCTTTAATGCTTCTGCTTCCCAGTCTTTTGCAACATTAGCAAGAAAGTCATCACCGGGTGGAAAGGTTTCGTCAATTAATTCATCTCCATGGAAGCCATAATATCCCACAGCAGATGTGCTCATGAGGGTAATTTTTTTATTCTCCGGAATGGCAGAGACAATATTTCTTGTTGAGTTAACCCTGCTTTCTCTTATTCTTTTTTTTACTTCATCATTCCACCTCTGCCCTATGGTCTCCCCTACGAGGTTGACTATTGCATCACATTCTTTGATATAATTTTGCCAGTCCCCTGATATTATCGGGTTACCCTCAATGTATGTAATTTGATCGGTATCTGTTTTACCAGCCTTTGACCGGCTCAAAATATATAATTTATGACCCTCTCCGATTAAAACCTTCGTTAATCTTTTCCCGATAAATCCTGTCCCTCCTGTAACAAAAATATTCATAAAACCCTCCTTTTTAAAGAGATATTTAAGATAAATTTTATCATTATTGTCTTTTATAAACAAATTTCTTTCACTTTTTTAAAACAGATGATTATAATAGTCAATTGTTCGGAGGGGAAGTTTGAAATTTTTCAGAAAGCTAAAGATAAGGTACAAGATCTTAAGTATTGTCTTGCCTTTAACTATTATTCCCATAGTTATTTTAAGCCTCATCATAGGGTATATAGCCACAGACAAGGCATATAAAAGTATTACAAAAGTCAGCAAGGATGACCTAAATCATATAGCCTTTTTCACTGTTGATTTGTTAAATGCCTATTTGGGTGAAGATATTTCAGAGCAGCTAAGACAAAAGGCGTTTATTGATATGAAAAATATCATCAGAAGTAAAAAGGTTGGTGATACGGGCTATATATATATAATTGATATGGAAGGCAATCTAATTGTTCATCCTGCCAGAGAGGGCGATAATATAAAAGATGCCACAGATTCTGATGGCAATCATTTTATAAAAGAGATGATCCAGAATAAAAACGGATGGATCAGGTACCCCTGGAAAAATCCCGGAGAAACTGAAGCAAGGTATAAGATTGTCAGATATATCTTTTACGAACCGAAAAACTGGATTATAGCGGTGGGGTCCTATGAAAATGAGTTCTACAGTGAGGCTGAAGGTATAAAAAGATACATTCTGACAAATATGATATTAACTCTTCTTGTATTTGTCATTTTAGGGGTTGCCCTTAGTGTTTACGTATCAGAAAAACTTACGGAACCAATATATAAAATAATTGAGGCAGTTAGAAACGTAAAGAAAAACAAGTTAGATGAAAAGGTCTATATTGATAGTGGAGATGAGTTGGCAGAGCTTGCCGATAATGTGAACAGAATGATGGATATTCTCTCAAAACAAAAAGAGCTTGAAAAAACACTTAACGAGCAGTCAAAACTTGCCTCACTGGGTGTTCTCGCCTCTTCTGTAGCCCATGAAGTTAATAACCCTTTGGGCGTAATACTCGGCTATCTGACATTTTTAGAGAGCAAGCTTAATAAAGAAGACAAGATCAGCGAGTACATACTGGAGATGAAAAAGGAGTGTCAGCGTTGTAAAAAAATTGTTGAGAATTTTCTTAATTTTGCAAAAATACCAAAGCCCGACTTTCAAAAAGTCAGTATTAATGAGCTCTTGGAAGAGATAATAAGTTTTGTATCCAATCATCCGGAGATAAGGGATATTGAGATAGAAAAATCTTTTGATGATTCTCTCACGCCGATATTGATAGATCCCGATCAGATAAGACAAGTGGCTTTAAATCTGATTTTGAATAGCGTAAGTGCTATAAAAGAAAAAGGTGGAAAAATAACAATTAAAACAGAGAAAGGGATAGAAGGTTTTGTAAATATTATCTTTGAAGACAACGGTGAGGGGATTCCGGAGGAGAATCTTAAAAAGATTTTTGAACCCTTTTTCTCCACCAAAGACAAAGGAACAGGGCTTGGACTTGCGATAGTAAGACAAATTATCAAACAACATTTAGGAAATATAAGCATAGAAAGTAAGGTCGGTGAAGGGACCAGAATTTATATTACACTGCCTATAAGTCACTGATATGAATAAGATATTATTAATTGATAATGACGAAGGTTTGCTACGTTTAATGAAGGCTGTTCTTCAGGATGAGGGGTATGCTGTTTTGGCATTTAATAATCCTGTCGAGGGATTGTCTAAATTGAATGAAGAAAATATATCACTCGTAATAACAGATATAAAGATGCCCGAGATGGACGGTATTGAAGTTCTTGAAAAAGTTAAAAGTTTCAACTCAACAATACCGGTTATACTTATAACTGCCCATGCAACCATTGATATATCAATACAGGCATTGAGAATGGGTGCAGAGGATATAATACTAAAGCCCTTTGAATCACCTGAGCTGGTTTTAAGGGTTAAAAATGCCCTCAAAAACAGCATGATACTAAAAGAAAATATTAAACTGAAAGAAGAACTTTCAGGAAGATTTAATTTCAACAATATTATAGGAACATCAAAAAAAATAATGGATGTTATTGAAAAGGTTAAGAGAGTTGCCCTTACCGATATACCTGTTTTAATAACCGGAGAGTCGGGTACCGGAAAAGAGTTAATTGCTAAAGCTATCCATTATAATTCAAGCAGAAAAGGTAAGCCCTTTATAGCGGTTAACTGCGGAGCAATTCCTCAAAACTTAATAGAAAGTGAGCTCTTTGGCCATAGGAAAGGTGCCTTTACAGGTGCCTTAGAAGACAAAAAAGGACTGTTTTTTGAAGCCGATGGCGGGACAATCTTTCTTGACGAGGTGGGTAATCTTAATTTAGAAAGTCAAAAACAACTTCTGAGAGTTTTGCAGGAAAAGGAGATCAGAAGATTGGGAGATACAAAAAATATAAAAATAGACGTGAGGGTTATATCCGCAACCAATATTAATTTAAAGGAAGGCATTAAAGATGGTAAATTCAGGGAAGACCTGTACTATCGGCTGAACGGTATAACTATCAATATGCCTCCTTTGAGAGAGAGGAAAGAAGACATACCCTTTCTGGTTTCACATTTTATAAATAACTATAATAAGCTATACGGAAAATCCTTTGCGGGAGTTAGCCCTTCGGCAATGGCAGTTTTGCAAAACTACGATTGGCCCGGTAATGTAAGGGAACTTAAGAACATTATTGAAGCAAGTCTTGCTCTCTCTCAGGATGATAAGATAATTGATAAGGAGATTCTCGGCCAGTTTGTAGAGTTTGAGGGACAGGCAGATTTTCTGGATACAAAGGATGACGGCGATTATGCCCGGTCATTACAAAGTTTTGAGAAGGAATATTTTCTGAATCTTCTGAAAAAAACAAACTGGGATATTGAAAAGGCAGGCGAAGTTGCAGGGATAAATGTCGCAACTATCTACAGAAAGATAAAAAAATACAGGCTTAAAAGGGACCTCTAATCTTTCTCGCATTTCTGTAAAAAATCCTGAAAGATCGTATCTTTTTACCCATTAAATAAATACCAGATATTTTCTCAATAATCTCTTTTGCAACTTTGCGAACAAGATTAAAAAAATACTTTTCTTGCACAATAAGTTATTGATATTAAAAAAATAATTAAATTGGACAAGTTGGCACATCAGTTGCCTTTGTAAGGACATCTCTTTTTTGCTGGAGGTAAAATGGAGGCACTGTTTAACAAAATTATAAAAGCGGGATATATAAGGGATGAGATTATTTGCCCCTTTTTTGGTCTCTCCGATAACATTTGCAATACAGGCTGTGGATATGTTTCAAAAGGAGAGGCAAGAGACATAGTCAAGAAATGTCTTAGCTCTTTTGATAACTGTGCCAGATATTTGGAGCTTACCGAAAGTTCTAAAGGCAGTTCTGTTGCAAATTTAAAATCAAAGTTACAGAGCTTGATAAAAATTTTTTAAGGGAGGAGAAATGAAAAAAGGTTGGTTAGTAGTTTTTGCAGGTATGGGGTTAAATTTAGCATTGGGCGTTTTGTATGCATGGAGTGTATTCGGAAAACAGTTTTCAGAAGCCATCGAGAAGGGGGGTTTTGGATGGAGTAAGACTGATTCGGCAATTCCCTACACTGTAGCAATCGCCTGTTTTGCCATTATGATGGTCCCTGCGGGAAGATTGCAGGATAAGTTAGGTCCAAGACTTGTTGCTACATTAGGAGCTATTTTTACCGGTTTTGGTTTATTTATAACCGGCTATGCCTCACCGGATAATATTATCCCTGCTATAATTGGCTTTGGTATAATGGCTGGAACGGGTTTTGGATTAGGATATGCAGCAGCAACACCCGCAGCAGTCAAATGGTTCCCACCGGAAAAAAAGGGATTAATTACAGGAATAGTTGTGAGTGGCTTTGGATTAGCACCGGTTTATATTGCTCCTTTAAGCAAGTACCTGCTTTCAACCTATGGGATAAATAACTCTTTTAAAATTCTTGGCGTTTCATTTTTAATCTTTAGCGTTTTGTTGTGTCAGCTTATAAATAATCCTAAAGAGATAGCCAAAAGCAGTTCTAATAATCCCAAGAAATCAGTTTCTATTGACTATACCTACAGAGATATGTTAAAAACACCTACTTTTTACCTGCTTTGGATTGAGTATGCCTGTGCAGCGACAGCAGGTCTTATGATAATAGGACATTTAGCTAAGATAGTATCTTTACAATCAAACAATACAATTAAGATAGGCTTTCTTTTTGTAGCTCTTCTGGCTATATTTAATGCCTCGGGAAGATTAATAGCGGGAATAGTCTCAGATTATATCGGAAGAATTAAAACTTTATTTATTGTATGTCTTGTTCAGGCAGTTGCCATGTTTTTCTTCTCTACCTTTTCTACCATCGGGCAGTTTATACTTGGTTCCGCAGTAGTTGGTTTTTGTTATGGTGCCTGTCTTTCTATATTTCCATCTGTAACCGCAGATTATTGGGGAGCCAAAAATTTAGGTTTTAATTATGGCATTGTTTTTACAGCCTGGGGAGTAGGGGGTGTCTTTGGACCAATCCTTGCAGGGAAAATTGCTGATGCCACAGGAACTTATGGAACTGCCTATTTAATATCCTCGGCTTTACTTGTTTTTGCAGCGGTTCTTACCTTTGCAACTAAAGCACCGGAAAGACCAATGATATTTGTACCTCAGACAGAGGAAAAACCTGTATTACAACCTCAAACCAGCGGGGAGGGGGTATAAATAATAGATTAGAGGGAGTGAGAGGAAAAGGGTTTCAAAAATCCAGCCTCAGCACTCCCTTGAATCAAAATTTAGGTTTAGGTTTAGGTTAAGGTTGAGAAAAATCTTTCTTGTAGAGTTTTCATTGACTGGTTCTCCTTACTGAGACAGAAAAACCTGATTAAAAATATTTCTTATCTCCCGTTTAATATCAGACAGGTAATCAAAAAAGTCTTCTTTTTTCATACAAATATTCAGATTAACAATGATTTCTGATATTATCTCTTCATCTTTCAGAAAGGAGTTTCTGGAAAAACCTGATATTATCCTGAGGTTTCTCTCTATTATCTTAAAAAAATTATAGTTTTTTTCCAAAAAGTCTGCCTTGTCGTTTGATAATAACCCCATATCCCTTAGGGCAGAAAAATTGTCCTGTGGTTTAAAGCTTCTTAAACCGGGATGATGCCCTCCGTAGGCAAGTTTGTAATATTGAATAATAAACTCGATATCCATTAATCCACCCGCACCGGTTTTAATATCTATTATATTTCTTTCCCGCTCTCTTACCGCTAACTCATCGTCGATCTTTTTTTTCATTGAATAAATTTCTCTTTTTAAAAAGTCTTTATCATAATTTGACTCGTAAAGAATTTTTGTAATCTCAGCTGTAACCTTTTCGCTAAAAGGTGTAGTTTCACCAAGCACTCTCGCCCTTGTTAATGCCTGCTTTTCAAAAATCCAGGAAGTTTTATGGTACTCTCTGAAATTATTAAAGGTTGTAACAAGCGGTCCCTGACTTCCCGTAGGTCTTAATCTCATATCAACCTTATAGAGCTCCCCCTCTCTTGTTACCATAGTAAGAGCTGAAATAATTCTCTGCATTAATTTTGAGTTATAAAAACCCGCATTTATATCCTCACTTTCATAGATAACAATTAAATCAATATCTGAGAAATAGGTCATTTCATAGCTTCCTAATTTACCCATTCCTATGAAAGCAATGTCCTCATTAACTAAACCATATTTTTCCCCGATGATGTCTTTGCAGAGTTCATAAACTATCAAAAGTGATGCTTCTGCTAAGTTTGTAAGGAAGAGTTCTATCTCGTAGGTGTCAATCAACCCGTAGCTTTCCATTATACCAATCTTTAACCACTCACTGTTTTTAAACTGTCTGAGAAGACGCATCTTCATCTCAAAATCAGGAGCAGATGAGACAAGCTCTTTCAGGTAGTTGTAATAGGAGCTAAAATTTTTTCTGTCAATGGTGTCCTCTGTAATGAGAAACTCTAATGTTTCCGGGTAGTTAATGAGTATTCTGACAAGATAATTTCCCAAAAAAAAGGCGTTGGCTATAAAGTCAATAGTGTTTTTATTCTCAACAAGAAGAGGCAGATAAATAGGGTTTTTTATTAACCTGTTAAAAAACTCCTCCATCAGAAGAAGATGTTTTTTCTGGACACCTTTGTTTGAAACAGATTTAAAGAGAAGTAAGATGAATTTTCTGAAATAACTGCGATACTTGGAAGGGATTTTTGCCTGTTTCTGAGCTAAATTGTCGATGATAAAATTAATCTCCTCTGAAATTTTTAAACCTGTCTCAAAAAAAATTGTTTTCAGATAATTTTTATCAAAATCATCACTTTCAGCAAAAACTTTCTCAATTTGTTTCTCTTTAGAATCATCCTGAAAGAGGGATCTGAAAAGCTCGTTAACCTGTAATCTTATTTGGTTTAATTTAGTGTTAAAACTTTTCCGGTCCATCTCCATTAACTTAATTAACCTTTCAAATCCATCTCCATCGGGGATATTGTATCTTTGCGATTCCTCATCCATCTGAATATAGTTTTCTGTATTTCTTAAAAAGAGGTATGAGTTTTTTAGATTTTTGCCTGTCTCTTCTTCAAGAAATTTGTGTTCCGTTAGCAGATCAATTGCTTTTGAGATATTCCCTTCTCTTATAAGTTTATTCTTCCCGCCATTTATTATCTGAAAAGTATAAACAAAAAATTCAGCCTCTCTTATGCCACCTCTTCCCAGTTTAATGTTAATACCTTCCTTATCCTTCCTTGTGCTTTCCAAATCTATCTTATTTTTTAGCTCCTTTAAATCTTTTATCATTGAAAAATCCAAATATCTTCTGAAAATATATCCCTCGAGCTCGTTTTTCAGTGTATCGTAGATATTTGAATCACCGCAGATAAATCTCGTTCTCAAAAGGGCTAATCGTTGCCATGTTTCTCCGTATAAATAATAGTAGTTAAGGAAGGCAGAGGCTGACATTGCAAGAGGGGAATATTTGCCACCGGGCCTTAAATCATTATCAACCCTGTATAAAAAACCCATATCTGTCTTCTGAGATAATAACTGATTAATCTTAACTGCCCATTTATTATATTTTTCTACGTTTTCTAAGTTATCATCATTGTAAACATAGACAATATCTATATCTGAACTAAAATTAAGCTCCATGGAACCTAATTTTCCCATAGCTATTATTGTTAAGGGGCTCAGATCCCTGTAAAGATTATTCTTAGTATATTCATAGATGCCATTTACAATGGTAATTGCCAACAGAGACTGCTCGTTTAAGGTTGTCTCTATAGATTGTCTTTGAAAAAGGTCCCTTGCTATCAATTTTAAAAACTCTTTATATTTAAGTATCCTGATCTCTCTTGAAAACTCATCTTCCTTTTCAAGATTGATGATTTTGTTTACTTCGTCGTTAATCCTATCGGAGTTGAATGAGTAATCGGTGAAAATTTCTTTTAAAATGGGTGAAGGCAACCTGTTTATTATCCAGAAAGAAAGAGGAGAGAAGCTGGCTAAGTGAGAAAAAAACTCCTTTTCTTTCTCATCAATATCTTTTATATTTGAGACAAATCTGTTATATAACCTTTCATCTATGATAGGCATTTTTATCAGTTTTACCTGAGCCGAGCTTAAGATAAAAAATAACACCGATAAGCCCCGTTATAATCATTATGACAAACCATAACAAAGATAAGGTAACCGCCTTTTCTTCATTTACGCCCGCAAGACTATAAAAATGTAAAAATGAGTACTCTCTTAATCCAACTCCTGAGAAAGAGACGGGAATCATAGATATAACCGAGATGATTGGTATAAAAATAAAATGGTAACTTAAGGGGATATCGATATTAATTGCCTTTGCCAATAAAAAAACCACAAAAACACCTATACCCTGAACTATTAGGGAAAGACAAAGGGTCTTTATAAAAATATCTCTGTGGAAAATAAAATCTCTTATGGCAACCCTAACCCCCTTTAATTTTTTATAAAAAATCTCGTATGGGAAAAAGGATACAAAAATTGTCCCCGAGATGAAAGCTATCACGATCATAATGAAAAACTTAAAGGCAAAGGTCCCTTTTATATACTGATAACCAATAATGGTAGCAGTTGTGGAGATAAGAATAAGTGCAAGCATTCCCATATATCTTTCCATAAAGACCGATACAAGGGAGTCTCCCTTTTTTTGGGTACCTTTATAGAGATAGTAAGCTTTTATCACATCTCCCCCGACGGTCCCCGGCATGAAAAGATTAAAAAATGTTCCAACCATATACAGTTCAAAC
>JAOAGA010000039.1 GCA_026415985.1 Pseudomonadota bacterium
GGCTTTAGGAATTAAAGAAATCATATAAATATTTTAACAGTAATTCGAAATCAACATTCTTAATTAAGACCTTCATTTTTGCGTTACCTTAGATAAATCCTATTAAAAAAGTCTTTAGTTATAACCGGTAATAAACATGCTTATGGGATAAAAATTTTTGAAAAAATTATCACATGGTAGGAAAAAATGGTAAAATTAAAAAAAGTTTTTATATGAACCCGCTAAATGATCTAAAAAGAGAAGTTTTTCCTCATATTCTTGTTATTCTTGCCTCTGCAGGGACCGGAAAGACCCATAATCTATCCACAAGAGTTGCAAGGTATCTTTTAGCTGACAGATCGGAAGTCCCCTTTAATGATTTGAGAAACATTCTTGCCATTACCTTTACTATTAACGCATCTAAGGAGATGAAAAAAAGGGTTCTTAACTGGCTTAAGGGGTTATCTTTAAAGGACGAAAAAACGGCAAGTTTTTTAGGTATACCTAAAGAGATGCTTGAAAAATATGCTGAAAGGTCTGAATCTCTTGTAAACAGGATACTGAATAACTTTAAGGATTTTCAGATTAAAACAATAGATAGTTTTCTCGCCACAATATTTAAAGCCTCTGCCAATACCTTTGGTTATTTTTCAAACTTTCAAGTTGTCTTAAACAACAGGGAATATTTGCAGTCTGCCTATAATTTATATGTTGATGAGTTGACAGATACCGATTTAAAAGACGATTTCTTTAAGGTTCTTGATTTTATAAATGAGAATGAACCAAGATTTAGCTTTACCCCCGATCAGAAGATCTTTGAGATTGTTAAGAGTCTGTATGAGAAAGAAAAGCATTTTGCAGGCGGGTTTACAAATCAGGACAGAAGTATTGAATGGGCTCAAAAGAAAGCGGAGCTTAAAGCGATTTGTAAAAAGATTAATGATTTTATCTCCGAAAATGGCCTTAATAATTGTCTTTCTTCAACGGGTTTTATTAATATGCTTAAAGACCTTGAAAATGACGACTTTGAGAAATTCTTCAGCCGTGGAGACGGAAGGAATCCTTATAAAAAAGAACATGCCAATGAGAGCTGGACAAAAAAAATTGATGAATACTGGGAAACAATAAAATTAAAAAGGAAAGAGGCTATTAAAATTTATTCGGAAAACTATTTTTATCCCTATATAAAGGTTTTAAAGGCCTTCGAAGAAAAGATAAATTATATCAAGAAATCTGAAGAGATAATATTTATTGAGGATATACCCGGGGTTATTCTGAAAAATCTAAATGAAAATAATATACCCGATGTCTATATCAGGCTGGGTGTTCGGTTATATCACTTTTTTATTGATGAGTTTCAGGATACATCTTCTATTCAGTGGGAGAATATAAAAATGTTAGTGGAAAACTCTCTATCTACCGCGGGTAGTCTTTATGTTGTCGGTGACACAAAGCAGGCAATATATGGTTTTAGAGATACAGATTACAGAATAATGAAGAGTTTATATGACAAACAGGAGAGCTTTAGCCCCGTTAAGGAAAAGCATTTTTCCTATGAACTTGAGAAAAATTTCAGGTCAGGGGAGATAATTCTAAATTATGTTAAGAATGTTTTTGAATCTGCAAAGGATTCCTGCAGTGACTTCTATGACAGTGGCCTTTTTGACAGCTGGAAGGTTGAGGTAAGCGATGATAAGAAAAACAGAGGATATGTTAGCTCAAAGGTGGTTTATAACGGAGAGGAAGATGAGAACCCCAAGGAAAAAAATGAGGTTTTAAATATAATTCAGGATTGTTTAAACAGGGGTTACTCCTACAGTGATATTACGATCCTTGCCCATAAAAATAAAGAGATAGTGGAGATTTCATCCTGGCTAAATCAGGAACAACCTGCAATTCCTTTTATTTCCTACAGCAGTCTTGATATCAGGGAAAGAAGGGTTATAAAGGAGATTCTTAATCTACTTCGATTTTTAGATAGTCCGAGAGATAATCTGTCCTTCTCTAAGTTTTTACTCGGTGATATTTTTAGGAACGTCTGTGATGTTGATATAAAAGATTTTATCTTTAGAAACAGGGGTTCTGGCTTCCTTTACAAAAAATTTGAGAATGAGTTTTTTAAGATATGGAAAAGTTATTTTGAAGCCCCCTTTAAATATGTGGGATACCTGCCCATTTATGAGCTTCTGTGCGTGATTATTAGTGTTTTTAAAATAAAAGAGGGCTTTCCCGATGATAGTGGTGCCATAGCGAAATTACTTGAAATTGTAAAGGATTTGGAGGGACTTGGCAAAAACTCGCTCAGTGAGTTTCTGGATTTTATTGAAGATAAAGAGAATAATGAGTATGAATCATCCCAGATTTTTGAGTTACCAATCCCGGAAAACTTTGATGGTGTCAGACTAATGACGGTTCACAAGGCAAAGGGATTGTCTGCAAAGGTTCTGATTTATCTTGTTTATGAATCAAAGGCTCTGCAGGATAGTTTAAAGATAGTTGAGGATAAATCCGGATATATAAAGGTTATGAAAATAAACAGCAGTTACGTGGACGAAGATTTAAAGGGTATATATGAAGACCTGAAAAGGAAACAAAAAATCAATGACCTGAATAGTTTTTATGTGGGTCTAACAAGGGCTGAGGAAGAGCTCTACGTAATTGGTGTCGGGAAAGACAGAGGTGACAGGAATGATAATAAAAGAGAGAGATACCAGAAAGCTTTTCCGTTAAATTTAATTCTTGAGGGAGAGGTTGGGACTAAACCCGATTTATTAACGGCAGGTTTGCCTGAAAATAAAGAGATCTATGGACTTGAATTAACACTCTCCGGAAATCTTAATATCAGTGAAGGGACTGCTTCAAAGCTTGGCATTGAAGAGAAAAGGAGGGGTGAGTATGTCCACTCCATATTATCAGAGATTTATAACTTGGATGATCTTCAAAGGGTTGAAGAGATATCAAAGAAGTTTAATATATACTATCCCGAGTTTGATCCTGTAGAAATCTATAAAAGCATTGAAAGTTTTATTAATGAAGGAGAGATCAAGCCATTTTTTGATGTAAGTAAGGATAGTGTTTTCCTTGAAAATAGCTTTGCTGACAGTGATGGTATTATAAGAATTGATAGACTTATTGTTGGCGAAAGGGAGGTATTGATTATTGACTTTAAAACCGGTGATATTGAAGAGGGCCATAAAAAACAATTGGAAAGATATGGAAAGGCCATCAAGGAGATATATAAGAGAAAAATTTCCTGTTACCTTCTTTACTTTGATAAAAAAGAGGCAATAAAAGTCTATGAATATTGAAATAATTAAAGAAGGACAGGATATCTTTAGCTCTGTCTCCGATAAACTGACAGGAGACGGACTTGACTACTCAAAAAATCTCATAGTCTTTCCCGGCAAGAGGCCTGCATATTTTCTGCTTAAGGAGATCAGAGACAGAGTAAAAAGCTCCTTTATACCACCCGCTATCTTTTCTATAGATGAGTTTATTGATTATTGTTATGAAAAAGAGTTGGTAATACATGACAAAAAGATTGACCACCTTTCAGGTTGCAGGATAATAAAGGAGTTGTTTCAGGAAGACAGTTTATACAATGGTTATGCAAAAGATATAAATTCGTTTCTCCCCTTTGGACTTAAAATATTTTCAACCCTTGAAGAGCTTCTCATTGAAGGGGTTACGGTAGAAAGGTTAAAACAGCAAGATTACCTGATGGAGGTAAGTAAAGAATATACAGGAAAAGAGTCTTTAAGCGATTACCTGAAAAATTTTCTCAAAATATCAGATATTTATGAAAAATTTTATAAAAATATTGAGGAAAGAAACCTGTCAACCCGTTCTCTGAGATATAAAAAAGTATCGGATAGCAAGATCAATCTCCAAGCGTTCAGCAGGATAATATTTGCTGGTTTTTTTGCCCTAACTTCCTGTGAGAAAAAGATTTTCAATGGTTTTTCCGGGGACGATAGAGCAGTATTTATGTTTCATGGAGAATCGGCGAAGAGATATGCCTTAGAGGGCAGGTATGAGCGGGTTGAGATTGAGGCAGATAAGATTGAGCTTTATGAATGCCCAGACATTCATTCAGAAGTTTTTAAGGTATCTTCTCTACTTGAAATTGATTTAAAAGAAAAAAGAGGAAAAGAAAGCTTTCTTATTATTCTCCCTTCCTCTGATGCACTGATACCGCTTATAAATAGTCTGAACCTGAGATTAAATGAAGATTATAATGTCTCACTTGGTTACCCTCTTGTAAGAACACCATTGTTTTCCTTTATCAAACACTTATCTGATATTATAAGAACAAAAAAGGAAGATCGGGTATATATTCCCGATTATTTAAAGTTTATACTCCATCCCTATGCAAAAAATATCCTTCATGAAGGCTCATCTGAAAATACAAGAATCATTTTTCATTCAATCGAAGAAAGATTGAAAGTAAGAAGCCTGATAAATTATATGACTTTAAATGAGTTGGAATGTGAAGATTTTCTTAAGGGGATAGAAGATAACACAGAAGGGTTAAAGCTTGTTGATATTAAAAATTTTCTTAAAAGCTTTCATATAAATACAATCGGAAAGTTTTTATATTTAAGAAACATAAAAGATTTTGCAGGCAGTTTAAAGGAGCTAATAAATTTTGTTTATGAAAAATCGACCGCCAAAAGGCATATACTCTTTTTCCCCTACTGTGAGGCTATGATATCCGCACTAATTGACCTTGAAGCCTCCTTGTTTGCCGAAGAAAGCTTTAAAAGCCCTTCTGAGTATTTTGATTTTTTTAAAAAATTCATAGGCCTATATAATGTTCCTTTCACTGGCACCCCTCTGAAAGATATACAGGTTTTGGGTTTTCTCGAGTCAAGAAACTTAAAGTTTGATAATGTCTATATATTAGACCTTAATGAAGGGGTCATACCTAACTCAGAAAGGGAAGACGAGCTCCTCCCCTTTGGCATCAGGAAAGAGCTTAAAGTGCCCACCTATATAGAGAAGGATATACTGTATGATTATTACCTCAGTAATATAATAGCAGGTGCGGGTAAGGTTAAGTTATTCTTTGTTGAAAATGATAACAGAGAGAAAAGCAGGTTCATAGAAAAGATAATCTGGCAAAAGCAAAAAAAGACAGGGTCAATTGAAAAAGATTATATAACACCGGTTAGTTATAAGATCAAGCTCACCCCCTGTAAACCGAAAGAAATAAAAAAAACTGATGAAATAAAAGGTTATCTTAAAAACCTGACCTACTCAGCAAGCTCTATCGATACCTACTATAACTGTCCTTTAATGTTTTACTATCAATATGTTTTACTCCCTTCTAAGTCTGAGGAAATTGAAGAATCTCTCGAAGGTAGGATTGTGGGTGATATCATTCATAACATTCTGAAAGATTACTATGCAGACAGGTTAACGGAGCTTGATGAGCAGAGGCTTGAATGTGTTATAACCCGGACTTTCAAAGAAAGATTCGGCAGTCCTGTAACAGGAAAAGCATTAATTTTAAAATATCAGGTAAAAAAGCAATTACAGGAGTTTATCAGAAATTACAGAAACATTGTCAAATCAGAGAGTATCGAGATTTTAGATTTAGAGAAAGATTTTGGTCCCTTTGATGTTAGTTTGGGCAATAACTTAAAAATAAAAGTTAAAGGCAGGTTAGACAGAATAGAAAAAAGGGATGGCCATGTTTACCTTATAGATTATAAAAAGTCGTCAAATGAGTCAAAATATAAGGTCAGATGGAACAGGTTTAAAAAAGAGAAAAGGGAGGAATGGAAAAAGGGGTTCAGAAGCATTCAGCTACTTTTTTATATTTTCCTTTTACATAAAAATGCTGAATATGACCATAAACCGGAAAATGCCAGCTATTTTCTCCTGGAGAAAAAAAATCTTTTCGAAACAGAGTTAAGGCTTTTTAAAGATAACGAAGAAAAGGGTGAGTTTTTGCCTTTAATTGATGAAATAATCGGCAAGCTAATAGAAGAGATAACAGAACTTCCGGTTTTTCAACCTACCGATGAGCCCGAGACTTGTAATTATTGCCTGTACAAAGATGTCTGTTGGAGATAAAAAAGCGCGCCCGAGAGGATTCGAACCTCTGACCCACAGATTAGAAGTCTGTTGCTCTATCCTACTGAGCTACGGGCGCAATCACAAAATATAGTTATTTAGAATTGAAAAATCGGGGCGAGAGGATTTGAACCTCCGACTCCCTGCTCCCAAGGCAGGTGCGCTACCAAGCTGCGCTACGCCCCGATATATAACCACTTATTTTTAACATAAATGTTAATTATAAGCAACAATTTTTTTCTAACCATCTGATAGATTTGGAAGATATTTTTCATATCCAATGTAATTAAAAAAGTTGAGTCTGACTGAAAACAGGTGTTTCTGAAAGTTCCTAAAATTATTAGTTAAAAAAGTCTTGATTTTTTTAGAAATCCTTAATAGACTATAGACTAAGAGTGGGTGAAAAACCCACTTTTTTATTTATGGGGTTTTTATGGACGAAAGGGCAATAATTTCAAAACTTGAAGGTATAATTCAGCCAGTTGTAGAAAAACTGGGACTTGAGCTTTATGACCTGGAATACAAAAGAGAAGGGCAGGGATGGGTTGTCAGAGTATTTATAAACAGTAAAGATGGTGTTACCATAGATGATTGTGTTAAGGTATCAAGACAGCTTAACTTACTGTTAGATGTGGAAGATATAATTCCCTACTCCTATAATTTAGAAGTATCTTCTCCGGGACTAACAAGAACTTTAAAAAAAACAGGTCATTATGAAAAATCAATCGGAGCTAAGGTGAAAGTTAAGCTGAGAGAGCCTTTAAAAAACATGAAAACCTTTGTGGCAGTTATAAAATCTGTAGAAGGGACAAAAATTTTTTTTCAGACAGATGATGATATAGTTGAAACTGATTTTAGTAATATTGAAAGTGCAAAACTTCAATTAGATTAAGGAGGTTAGATAAAGATGATTTTTGAGTTAAATCGAGTTGTTGAGGGACTTGCAAAAGAAAAAGGACTTCCTAAAGAGGTGGTTTGGTCTATTTTAATCAAATCGGTTGAGCAGGTTGCAAGAAAGAGAATGGGGGAAAATAAAGAGATAGAGGTAGTATATGATGAAGATGCCGATAAACTTATAATACAGGAAATAAAAGTTGTTGTTGATGAGGTCAAAAATCCAGACAGAGAAATATCTTTGAGAGATGCAAGAAAAATAGACCCGGACTTTAATATCGGAGAGGAAATAGTTTATGAGAAAACTCCCCTCGATTTAGGACGTATCGGTGCACATCAGGTAAAGCAGATACTGATACAAAAACTTAAGGAAGAAGAAAAAAACAGCATTTTTAACGAATATATATCAAGAAAGGGTGAGATAGTTAGCGGTATTGTCAGAAGAGCCGAAAGGAAAAATCTCATAATTGACCTTGGAAAAAGTGAGGCCTATCTGTCATTTCAGGATTTAATTCCCGGAGAGATGTTTACTCCCGGTGACAGAGTTAAAGCCTGTCTTGTAGATGTGGTAAAAGATAATAAAGGCACAAAAATTGTCCTTTCGAGGACTTCTCCCAAATTTCTGGAAAAATTACTGGAAAGCCAGGTTCCGGAAATTTATGAAGGAATCATAACAATAATGGGTATTGCAAGAGATCCCGGTAACAGGGCAAAAGTTGCCATAAAATGTAAAGACCCTAATATTGATCCTGTTGGGTCTTGTATTGGTTATAAAGGCTCAAGGATACAAAATATCGTTCAAGAGCTCAGAAATGAGAAGATTGATCTTGTCCTTTGGGATGAAGATATAGTCAAATATATATGTAATGCCCTTGCGCCCGCTGAGATTACAAGGCTTGTTGTCGATGAAAACGAAAAGTCTGCTGAGATTATAGTTCCAGACAATCAGTTGGCCATAGCGGTAGGTAAAAGAGGTTCCAACATTAAACTTGCATCTAAGCTAATAGGATGGAAATTATCAGTAAAAAGTGAATCCAAGGCAACAAGAAGCTCTAAAGATATTCAGGCAGAACTTGACCAGTATTATTTAGATGAAAATTTATTAAACTACGATGAGGAAAAATAAACATTAGGAGTAAAAAGTAATGGCTAAAAGTAAGATAAAGGTTTCTGATTTAATGTCTAAACTAAATATAGATAAATCAGAAAAAGAAACTGTTTTCTCCATACTAAAAGAGTTGGGCGTTGAGGCTAAGGTTCTGACTAAGCTTATTGATGAAGATTTGGTAGATAAGTTTGATCAGAAGTGGCGTCAAAAACAGATGGTTGGTATGACCTTTGAGAAAAGTGACGTAAAAGAAAAGGTGTTAGATGTCGGTGTTAAAAGAAGAATCAGGAAGGAAGTTCCTAAGGAGCCTGAACAAATAGTAGCTGAGACAGAGGAGAAACCAAAGGAAGAAACTCCGGAAAAGCCTCAAGTTCAGAAAACTGAAGAAATAATCAAAGAGGAACACAAGAAAGAAGAGAAAACAGAGAAAAAGATAGAGGAAAAGATTGAAGAAAAGACAGAACAGGAAAAATATGTCGGAAAAGAAGAGGTTGTTCTTTCTGTAGAAGAAAAGGAAAAAATTGAGAAGGAACTGGAACAAAAGGTTATTGAAACGCCTCAGGAAATAAAGGTAGAGAAGCCTGCAGAGTTTCATAAAGTAGAAAGACCTGCCTATCAGGAAAAGAAACCTTTTCATAAGCCCAAACCACCCTTTAAAAGAGACAAATTTGATAAACAGGTAAAAGGTAAAGAGACAACCTTAGCCCCCGGTAAGAAAGAGATTATAATGACACCGAAGGAGGTAAAGCCTGCCGAGGTTCCGGTAGAAAAACCCGTTGATAAAAGAAAGGGTTTTGAAAAGAAAAAGGAAATATTAAAGAAAGATCAGCTTCTTGAGCTGAAAGAGAGAGAAGATAAATTACTTTTACAAAAGAAAAAAAAGCAGGAAGAGTTAGAGATCCAAAAGCCAGCTCAGAAAAAGCCATTAAAGATAGCAGAGGCAATTACTGTCGGCGAACTGGCAAAAAAGATGGGTGTTAAAGCAGCTCTTGTGATAAAAACACTTTTTGATTTAGGCATGATGGTAACGATAAATAATGTTATCGATGTAGATACCGCAAGCATTGTAGCCAGTGAGTTTGGCTACGAGGTAGAAAAGGTAGGTATTGGCATAGAAGAACTTCTCGTTGAAGATCAGGCCGATTTGGCTGAGGAAAAGAAGGTTAAACGTCCTCCTGTGGTTACCATAATGGGTCATGTTGACCATGGTAAAACATCTTTGCTTGATGCTATAAGACAGACCAATGTTGTAGATAAAGAAGCGGGAGGTATTACTCAGCATATAGGTGCCTATCAGGTGGAAGTGTCAAGGGGTACAGTAACTTTTCTTGATACACCCGGACATGAAGCATTCACTGCAATGAGAGCAAGGGGAGCAAAAGCGACTGATATTGTTATCTTGGTGGTTGCTGCTGATGAAGGCCCGATGCCTCAGACCATTGAGGCTTTAAATCATGCGAAGGCTGCAAATGTTCCTATTATCGTTGCGATAAATAAGATTGATAAACCCGGAGCTAATCCTGAGAGGGTAAAAAATATGCTTGCAGAAAAGGGTTTAATTCCCGAAGAGTGGGGTGGAAATACTGTTTATGCTGAGGTTTCTGCAAAAAAGAGAATCGGCATAGAAGAACTGCTTGATCTTATCTTGATTCAGGCAGAAGTTATGGAGCTTAAAGCAAATCCTGATAGGCTGGCAAAGGGAGTAATCGTTGAGTCTAAGCTTGATAAAGGCAGGGGCCCCGTAGCAACTGTTCTGATTCAAGAAGGGACACTTAAGATAGGAGATCCCTTTATAGTAGGGACTTTATATGGAAAAGTAAGGTCATTATTTAACGATAAAGGTAAAAAAATAGATAAGGCAGGACCCGCTACACCAGTTGAAGTCTTAGGTTTACCCGGCGTTCCCGAAGCGGGAGATGAGTTTATCGTTGTTTCTGATGAGAGAAAGGCGAGACAGATAGCAACTCTAAGGGAACAAAAACAGAAAGAGATTGAAATGGTTAAAAAGGCAAAGCTATCTCTTGAAGATATCTATGAGAAAATACAACAGGGAGAGATACAGGAACTCAATATTGTTTTAAAAGGTGATGTTCAGGGCTCTGTAGAAGCCATATCGGAAGCCCTTAACAAAATATCGGCAAGTAATGTGAAGGTTAATATAATTCATGCAGGAGTCGGCTCTGTAAATGAATCAGACGTAATGCTTGCAGAGGCTTCTAAGGCGATAATCATAGGCTTTAATGTAAAGGTTGATCAGAAGGCAAGCTTAATAGCAGAAAAAAACAATATTGATATTAAGATTTATAACATTATTTATGAGCTAATTGACAATATCAAGCTTGCTTTAGAGGGACTACTTAAGCCAATAATTAAGGAAGTTTTGGTAGGCAAGGCAGAGGTTAGACAAACCTTTTCTATATCAAGGATCGGAACGATTGCTGGATGTTTTGTCTTAGAAGGTAAGGTTAGCAGAAACAATATCGTGAAGGTTGTGAGAGACAAGAATATCGTCTTTGAAGGCAGGCTCTCTTCTCTGAAAAGGTTTAAAGATGATGTAAAGGAAGTTTTACAGGGTTTTGAGTGCGGAATATCCATAGAAGGGTTCAACGATATTAAAGTAGGTGATATTCTTGAGTTCTACGAGACACAGCAGATAGCAGTCAAACTGGAAGAGATAAAAAGTTAATGTTTGTGGGAATATTAAAGATAGAGATATTTATTCCCTATGCCCGGTCATTAAAGGAAAAAAGACAGGTTTTAAAAAAGGTAATTGACAGCCTTAGAAATAAATATCCTGTCTCGGTGGCAGAGGTTGACAAAATGGATCTGTGGCAAAAGGGGGTAATAGGGGTTTCTCTGGTATCAGGAGACAGGAGATTTTTAGAAAGTCTTTTAGATAAAATTGTTCTTTTTGTTGAAACGAATTTTGATTGCAATGTTGTTGATACAGACAAGGAGATAATAAGTTGGTAGAAGGTAGGAGAAAAAAAAGGCTCGAGTCTCTTCTTTTGAGAGCCATTGCGGATCTTCTCACAAAGGAGGTTCAGGATCCGAGACTGGAAGGTGTGTCTATAACAACTGTCACTCTGACTGAAGATTTTTCTGAGGCAAAGGTTTTTTTCTATATACACAAAGGTCAGGATTTAGGAAAAGTTAAAAAAGGTTTTGAAAGTGCGAAAGGGTTTTTGAGGGCTGAGTTAGGTCATATAGCAAAGTTAAGGAGAACTCCTGATTTAAAATTTATTTATGATGACACTCTTGATTTGTTTGATAGAATAAAAGAAAGATAAAGGAAATGATCGTGGATTTAAAAGATATTACTGAGATAAAAAAAACAATTGATAGCTGTAACTCCTTTATAGTAGCTTCTCACATAGATCCTGAGGGAGATGCCATAGGATCTTCTCTGGCCATATATTTTGCGTTAAGAGATTTAGGCAAAAAGGTTTGTGTTTATAATGAGTCTCCTCTTCCTAAGATACTGAATTTCCTTCCGGGTTCTGACAAGATAGTTTCTGAAATATACTCTCCTGATGAGTATGATTGCATTTTTATAGTTGACTGCGGTGATATAGATAGGATTGGTAAACTTAGCAGAAGACTTGAAAAACTTAAAATAATAAATATAGATCATCATTCGACCAACACTACCTTTGGGCATATAAATATTGTTAACAGGCAGGCATCGGCAACAGGTGAGGTTATATTTAACTTTTTTAACCAGTTAGGTTTTACTATTACAAAAGAAATTGCAGTTAATTTGTATACTGCCATACTTGTCGATACCGGTTCCTTCAGATACTCCTCAACCTCTTCAGAAAGTTTTGAGATTTGCAGCAAGTTGATGAAATATGGTGTCGAACCCTGGGAAGTATCAAAAAATATCTATGAAAGCTATCCCTTTGAGAGAATGAAACTTTTGGCATTAGTTTTAGATACCCTTGAGGTTTTTATTAATGGCAAGGTTGCCTTTATGTACGTTACCAAAGAAATGTTTAAAAAGGCAGGAGCATCGGAAGACCTTACAGAAGGCTTTGTTAATTTTGGCAGAGCGGTAGAGGGAGTTGAGATCTCTGTGCTATGTAAAGAAGTAGAAGAAAATGTTTATAAACTAAGCCTTCGTTCGAAAGGACTTATTGATGTGGCACAACTGGCAATAAAATTAGGCGGTGGTGGTCACAGAAACGCCGCTGGTTGTAAAGTAAGAGGATCTTTTTACGATGTGAAGGAAAAGGTTATGAACGCTTTAAAAGAGTTTGAAGCTCAGATTTTTTGATGGTTTTTTAAATCTCATTTAACAGATGATAAATCTTTCTCCAATGAACGGAATGCTTTTAATAAACAAACCTGAAAATATAACCTCATCGGACACAATTAATTTAATAAAGAAGAAGTTCAAAATAAAAAAAATCGGTCATTCAGGTACACTTGATAAATTTGCAGGTGGTCTATTAATTGTAGGGGTTAACGAAGGAACCAAGCTTTTAAACTACCTTATAGAAAGAGATAAGGTCTATGATGCAGTTTTTGAGCTTGGCAAGACAACCGATACCCTGGATGTTACGGGTCAGGTTGAATATATCCCCTGCCCATCAGAACCTCCCCCCGAAATTTTAGAGAAGGTATTGGATCAGTTTATTGGTGAACAATATCAAATTCCACCCAAATACTCAGCAATAAAAATTGCGGGAAGGCGGTCTTCTGATCTGATAAGAGAAGGAAAGGATATTGAACTGACACCACGATTAATAAAAATAAAAAACATTAGGATTAAGGCATACCATTACCCCTATTTAAATATAGTTGTTGAGTGTAGTAAGGGGACCTATATAAGATCTTTGGCAAGAGATATCGGTGACAGACTTAAAACCGGTGCCTATGTTAAAAAATTAATAAGAACCTCAATTATCCCTTACTCAATTAAAGATGCTGTCGAGTTGAATAAGCTTTTAGAGCTCCATAGTCTCGAAAGTGCTATCATTAAGTTATCAGATTTTATCAAATTTATGCCGAAAATATTTATTGATGAAGATGAAAAAAAACGGCTGGAAAACGGGCGGTCCATCCCAGCCAAGGTGTCGGCCACGGAGAAGAATTTTGCCGCATTGTTCAAGGGAAAACTTTTTGCTATAATGAAATTAGGTACAGAAAATAATACTTTATGCTTCAAAGTCGAAAGATTGATATTCGATAACTGATTGTAAAAGCAAGGAAATAAATTTTTTTAAAAAAATCATTGACAGAAAGAATAAAAATAGTGTTAAATATACTTCTCATTTTGAGTTAGATGTTCTTTGAATTTTAGAGTAAAGAAAAAATAGTTGACAAAGAAATTAGGTTAGATATAATAGTTAATCTGTTCTTTGAAAAGCTCTTTGAAAGCTAAATAGTGTACAGACATAACAGCCTACAAGTTACAATAACAAGTTACAGGTTTAAACTGAAGAGTTTGATCCTGGCTCAGAGCGAACGCTGGCGGCGTGCCTAACACATGCAAGTCGAACGCCAAAGAGGGGCAACCCTTGAGTAGCGTGGCGCACGGGTGAGTAACGCGTGGGTAATCTCCCTTCAGGAGAGGGATAACCCCGGGAAACTGGGGATAATACCTCGTAAGACCACGTCTGCTACGGCAGATGAGGTAAAAGGCGGCCTCTGCTTGCAAGCTGTCGCCTGAAGATGAGCCCGCGTACCATCAGTTAGTTGGTAGGGTAACGGCCTACCAAGACTAAGACGGTTAGCTGGTCTGAGAGGACGACCAGCCACACTGGAACTGGAACACGGTCCAGACTCCTACGGGAGGCAGCAGTGGGGAATTTTGCGCAATGGGCGAAAGCCTGACGCAGCGACGCCGCGTGGAGGATGAAGGCCTTCGGGTCGTAAACTCCTTTAATGAGGGAAGAACGATTTTATGGCTAATACCCATAAAATGTGACGGTACCTCAGGAATAAGCACCGGCTAACTCCGTGCCAGCAGCCGCGGTAATACGGAGGGTGCGAGCGTTGCTCGGAATCACTGGGCGTAAAGCGCGAGTAGGCGGTAAACTAAGTCAGATGTGAAAGCCCACAGCTCAACTGTGGAAGTGCATCTGAAACTGGTTTGCTAGAGTGTGGAAGAGGGAAGCGGAATTCCCGGTGTAGCGGTGAAATGCGTAGATATCGGGAGGAACACCAGTGGCGAAAGCGGCTTCCTGGTCCACAACTGACGCTGAGTCGCGAAAGCATGGGGAGCAAACAGGATTAGATACCCTGGTAGTCCATGCCGTAAACGATGGACACTAGGTGTCGGAAGGGTTAAACCTTTCGGTGCCGTCGCTAACGCATTAAGTGTCCCGCCTGGGGAGTACGGCCGCAAGGTTAAAACTCAAAGGAATTGACGGGGGCCCGCACAAGCGGTGGAGCATGTGGTTTAATTCGATGCAACGCGAAGAACCTTACCTGGGCTTGACATCCCGAGAACCCTGTAGAAATATGGGGGTGCCTGTGGCAACACAGGAACTCGGAGACAGGTGCTGCATGGCTGTCGTCAGCTCGTGCCGTGAGGTGTTGGGTTAAGTCCCGCAACGAGCGCAACCCTCGCCCTTAGTTGCCAGCATTAAGTTGGGAACTCTAAGGGGACTGCCTGGGTTAACCGGGAGGAAGGTGGGGACGACGTCAAGTCATCATGGCCCTTACGTCCAGGGCTACACACGTGCTACAATGGCCGGCACAAAGGGTCGCGAACCCGCGAGGGGGAGCCAATCCCAAAAAACCGGTCCCAGTTCGGATTGCAGGCTGCAACTCGCCTGCATGAAGTCGGAATCGCTAGTAATCGCGCATAAGTACGGCGCGGTGAATACGTTCCCGGGCCTTGTACACACCGCCCGTCACACCACGAGAGTCAACTGCACCTGAAGTTGCTGGGCTAACCCGCAAGGGAGGCAGGTAACCACGGTGTGGTTGGTGATTGGGGTGAAGTCGTAACAAGGTAGCCGTATCGGAAGGTGCGGCTGGATCACCTCCTTTCTAAGGAGAATGACAAGAGCTTAGGCTCTGTGTCAAAAAAATATGTATCTTCTCCCGCTATTTAGCTTTGAAAGAATCATAGTTCTTTGAAATATTAAATTGTCTTTTTTGATGGGCCTATAGCTCAGATGGTTAGAGCGTACGACTGATAATCGTAAGGTCGGTAGTTCGATCCTACCTAGGCCCATGTTGGGGGTATAGCTCAGATGGGAGAGCGCCTGCTTTGCACGCAGGAGGCCAGCGGTTCGAATCCGCTTACCTCCATGAAAAAGGGTTCAATGATGAAATATAGATTTTTAAATATATATTTGCTCTTTGACAATTAAATTGTGACAGGTTTTAGTTCTAAGTGTTAGGGCAGTCAAGCTACTAAGGGTATATGGTGGATGCCTTGGCACCAGGAGGCGACGAAGGACGTGGCCAGGCTGCGATAAGCCTCGGGGAGCCGCCAAGCAGGCTTTGATCCGGGGATTTCCGAATGGGGCAACCCGTTCTGGCAAACCCAGAACATCATACACTGAATCCATAGGTGTATGAGGCGAACGGAGGGAAGTGAAACATCTCAGTACCTCCAGGAAAAGAAATCAATAGAGATTCCGCTAGTAGCGGCGAGCGAACGCGGAGATAGCCCAAACCATATGTAGAAATACATATGGGGTTGTAGGGTCTGCTCGGTTAAGAGCCAGAGAGTTACAAATCGGTTGATTAGCAGAAAGGTCTGGAAAGGCCTGCCATAGAGTGTGATAGCCACGTATGCGAAAATCAACCGACTCTCAGCAGATACCTGAGTAACGC
>JAOAGA010000003.1 GCA_026415985.1 Pseudomonadota bacterium
CCTTAAAGGATTACCTTAAAGGATACGGAATATCTGATAATGAAGTTGTTTTGTGGGGTAGCGGAGAGCCCTACAGGGAGTTTCTATATGTGGAAGATCTGGCTGATGCTGTTTTATATCTGACGGAGAGATTAGAGGCAGAGGATATTAAAAAGATTTCGCCTGATTACTTTGTAAATGTTGGCTCCGGTAAAGATATTAAGATAAAGGATCTGGCGGGATTAATTAAGGATATTGTTGGTTATGGTGGAAATATTATCTATGATAAGATGAAACCCGATGGTACTCCAAGGAAGCTTCTTGATGTTAGCAAGGTAAACTCTTTGGGATGGCATGCAAAAACGGCCCTTGAAGAAGGGGTAAAAAAGACCTATGAATGGTATCTTGAAAGATTAAAAAATTAAATCAGTGGAGCCTCGGATTATATTAAAGGTGAGTCTGCAGGTCTTCTTAAGCCTGAAAATCTAAAATCGAACTCTTAAATACGCTGATACTAACATTGTTTCAAAACGTTCATAAAAATTGCATTTTTTTCATTTAATTGTTATCTTAATGTTATGAACGCCCTAATGATTCAGGGGACTTCTTCCCATGCGGGGAAAAGCATAATCACTGCTGGAATTTTGCGGATACTTAAAAGAAGAGGTATCTCCTGTGCCCCTTTTAAGCCCCAGAATATGGCCCTTAACTCCTTTGTTACAATGGATGGCTATGAGATAGGGAGAGCACAGGCGATGCAGGCTGAGTCTGCAAAAATACTGCCAACTGTTCATATGAACCCGATTCTTCTTAAACCAACCTCTGATTCGAAGGCACAGGTAGTCTTACTGGGTAAACCTTATAAAAATCTTAACGCAAGAGAGTATCTTGAGGAAAAAAAGATTTTAAGAAAATATGCCATTGAAAGTTTTAATTATCTCAAAAAGAGTTTTGATGTTGTGGTTATTGAAGGAGCGGGAAGTCCCGCTGAGATAAATCTGAGAAAAAATGATATAGCAAATATGGGTTTTGCTAAAATTTTTGATATACCTGTGGTCATTGTTGGTGACATAGACAGAGGTGGTGTATATGCCTCTTTTTATGGCACCTATGCTTTATTAAACAGAAGCGAGAGAAGGCTGATAAAGGGATTTCTTATAAACAAGTTCAGAGGTGACTCTTCTCTCCTTCAAAGCGCAAATGAGTATATTACAAAAAAGACTAATGTTCCGGTAATTGGAGTAGTGCCTTTTTTTAAAGATATAAAGATTAGCGAAGAAGACGGCGTGGCTTTAACCAACCCGGGCGGGGGCAAAAAAGATAAGGCAGTAAATATCGGTGTGATAAAACTGCCAAGGATATCTAATTTTACTGATTTTGAGCCTTTTCTGCTGGAAGAAGATGTTAATCTTATTTATCTTAACAGCCCATCAGAAGGGCTAAACTGCGATCTGATAATAATTCCCGGAAGCAAAAATACTATTGAAGATCTCATATATTTGAGAAATAGTGGTTTTGAAGCCTTTTTAAAAAGCTTTGTTAAAAAAGGCGGAGAGCTCATAGGCATCTGTGGTGGTTATCAGATGTTAGGAAGAAAGATTTATGATCCCTATGGTATAGAAAGTAATATCAAGGAAGCAGAAGGACTTGGCTATCTGGCAATGGAAACAACCATGGAAAAAGAAAAGAGACTCGAGCAGGTTACTTTTGAAACCATAGACGGTAAGCTTAAGGATATGAAAGGTTACGAGATTCATATGGGTATCAGTAAAGTTTTTGATGGAGAAAGAGTTTTCAGAATAAAAGGCAAGGAAGAGTTTGAGGATGGTGTAAAATCAAAAAAGGCTAATGTCTGGGGAAGTTATATCCATGGACTTTTTGATAATGATAGTTTCAGATTGCATGTTCTTAATGGTCTCAGAGAAATAAAGGGGCTTCCTGTAAAAAAAAGGACATATAATTATTTGAGGTATAAAGATGATGCCTATGAAAAACTGGCAGATACTATTGAAAACTCAGTTAATATGGACTATCTGCTAAAAATAATAGGAATTGGTTAGAGATGGATATTGTTGAAAGCTTTGAAAAATATTTAAAGATTGAAAAAGGTTTACTGCCACTTTCTCTGTCGGCCTATATAAGAGATGTAAAAGAGTTTCTGGAATTCAGCAAAATCAATGAAATTAGCGATGTGAGTGCAGAAGAGGTCAGACACTTTGTTTATCATCTTCATGGAAAAAATAAGGCTACCAGTATTATCAGAAAATTATCTTCTCTGAGAGTTTTTGGAAAGTTTCTCGTAAGGGAAGGTTTTCTGAGTAAAAATATCTTTGAAGACCTTTCTTTACCCAAAAAGCCAAAACATCTTCCTTCCTTCGTTACGGTTGATGAAGCCTTTGAGATAATAGATGGCATTGAAGGAGATGATTTTTTATCTAAAAGAAATAAGGCCATATTTGATTTTCTATACTCAGAGGGACTTAGAGTAAGTGAAGTGGTTAATATCAAGACAGATCAGATAAGCCTGACAAATAAAACCATCAGGATATCTGGAAAGGGGAAAAAGGAAAGGATAATCCCATTAGGGGAGAAAGCCATTAAAAGTCTCAATGATTACCTTAATGAAAGAAAGAAAAAAGGATGGGAAGACAGAGAATACATCTTTTTGAATAACAGAGGTGGGAAGCTAACAACAAGGACTATTGAGTTATATATCAAAAAATTTTCTAAAAGGGACATAACCCCCCATGCCCTGAGACATAGTTTTGCAACACATCTTCTTGAGGGGGGGGCAGATTTAAGAAGTATCCAGAAATTACTGGGGCATGAAAGCCTTTCAACTACTCAAAAATACCTGCATCTTAATTTCGATAAATTAGCCTATGTTTATGACAAGTGTCATCCGAGGGCGAAAAAAAAGTAAAAATTATGATATGTCAACGGGAGACCGACTTTTTTTAAAAATCACATTTTTTTGTCTTCCGCTAACATAATTATTTGGGAGGTAATATGAGTGAGCTAAAGGGGACAACGATAGTTGCAGTAAAAAAAGACGGGAAGATAGCGATGGCAGCAGATGGACAGGTTACTATGGGTAATAGCATAGTTTTGAAACACTCTGCGAGAAAGATACAGAAACTTTATAAAGGAACGGTGCTTGCAGGCTTTGCAGGCAGTACCGCAGATGCCTTTTCTTTATTGGAAAGGTTTGAACAAAAATTAGAAGAGTTCAGAGGTCAGTTAAAGCGGGCTTCTGTTGAGCTTGCCAAGGATTGGAGGACAAATAAAATTTTTCAGAAGCTTGAAGCTCTCTTGATAGTTGCCGATAAAGATAATCTTTTTATAATATCTGGTAGCGGTGATGTAATAGAGCCTGATGATGGAATTGCCGCTATTGGTTCAGGTGGCCCCTACGCACTTGCTTCTGCCCGGGCACTTCTGCGTAACACCAATCTGTCTTGTGAAAAGATAGTAAAAGAAAGTATAATGATAGCTTCAGAAATATGTGTTTATACAAACAGTAATATTATATATGAGGAGCTTTAATGATGATAAATCTCGGACTTACTCCAAAAGAGATTGTAGCAGAGCTTGATAAATATATTATCGGTCAAAGGGAAGCCAAAAAGGCAGTTGCGGTTGCCTTAAGGAACAGGTATAGAAGAAAATATGTTTCTTCACCTTTGAGAGAAGAGATAATGCCTAAAAATATTATAATGATCGGGCCTACGGGTGTTGGTAAAACGGAAATAGCAAGGAGATTGGCAAGATTAGCAAAAGCACCCTTTTTAAAGGTTGAGGCCTCTAAGTTTACTGAGGTAGGCTATGTCGGAAAAGATGTGGAATCTATAATCAGAGAGCTCGTTGAGCGTTCAATTAATATGGTTAAAGAAGAAGAGATGGAAAAGGTTAAGAAAAAGGCAGAAAAACTTGCCGAAAAAAGGCTTATAGATGCCATATTAAACAGTAAGAAGTCTGCCGATATTTACTCCAAGGATGAACCTCTTTCAAAAGAGAAGGTGATTTCATCACTTATGGCAGGGGAGCTCGATGAAGATTACGTGGAGTTAGAGATTTCTGAAAAAAAACCGCCTTTTCCCTTTATAGAGGTGTCTGTTCCAAATGTAGATGATATAGATATGGGGTTAAGAGATGCCTTTTCACAATTGTTTCCTCCGAGAAGGGCAAAGAAAAAGATTAAGGTAAAGGAAGCAAGAAATGTTTTGATTCAGGAAGAATCAGAAAAACTTATTGATATAGAGGCAATAAAAAGGGAGGCCATAAGAAGGGCTGAAAATGACGGAATAGTTTTTATAGATGAGATAGATAAGATCGCAAGCAGGGGGACAACTCACGGACCTGATGTATCGAGAGAAGGGGTTCAGAGAGATCTGCTTCCCATTGTTGAAGGTTGTACCGTCAATACAAAGCACGGGCAGGTTAGGACTGATTATATACTGTTTATAGCATCGGGAGCCTTTCATATATCAAAACCTTCCGACTTAATACCGGAACTTCAGGGAAGGTTTCCCATCAGGGTTAGCTTAAACTCTCTGACACAGGAAGACTTCAAGAAAATTCTTACTGAACCGGAAAACGCTTTAACTAAGCAATATACAGAACTTCTCAAAACAGAAGGTATTGAGGTGAGTTTCTCTGCTGATGGTATTGAAGAGATAGCGAAATTTGCCTATGAAGTTAACGAAAAGACTGAAAATATAGGCGCAAGAAGGCTTCATACGATTCTTGAAAAGTTATTGGAAGAGATTTCCTTTAATGCCCCCGATATCTCTCCTGCAAAAATCGTTATTACAAGAGATTTTGTAAGAGAACAGATTAAGGATATTGCCGAAGACAGGGATTTAAGTAAGTATATTTTATAGTTGGCTAAAAGTAATTTTAGAATTAAAGTATGTTTTAAAAGGCGGGTATATTATTTTATGTCAGAAAAGATTTTAGTCTATCACCCCAAGGTTTTTTACAGAAATTTTATCTATGAAACGTTAAACAAGGAAGGTATTAGCGTAGAGACTGTTGAGAGCATTAAGCTACTTTTAAAAAATATTGATGATATTAAACCTCAGGCAGTTATTGTAGATGTTGATGAGTTGGGGACGAAAGACCTTGCTTTCGTTGAATATCTCAGAAAAAACTTTCCTAATACTGCAATAATTGTTCTCTTGTCGTCCGACAGAAGGGAGTATGCAGTCAGATATTTAAGAATGGGTGCCATTGACTGTCTGGAAAAGCCGTTAAAAAAAGAGGAGCTCATTGCATCGGCAAGTAAAGCAATAAAAATTGAAAAACACAAGAAGGAAAAAAGTGTTGCTTCAATAGACCGACTTATTTCTCTTGCAGAAAGCTCGGAAAAAATCTCAAAACTGGCTCACAAAAAGTTTGCCTTCAAACTCAGGTCTCCTCAGAGAGATCTCGTTCAGTCGGTTCTCGACACTATCTCTCTGTTATTCAATGCGGAAAAGGTTTCCATAAGCTGGCTTGATATGGATAAAAGAAAATACTACGTAGTAGCCTGTGCGGGAATATGTGTGGATGTGACACTTATGAAACCAAAGGCTATGGGAGAGGGCATAATAGGATATGTGGCAGACAAGAAAGAGGCTGTTTTGGTTAAAGATATTAACAAAGATGACAGATTTCCTGTATCTCCTTATAAAAAACAATACAAAGGTAATTCCTTTTTGTGCGGACCAATATTTATTGATGATGAGGTAGTTGCTGTGGTAAGTGTTAGCGACAGAAAGGATGGTTCTGTCTTTACAGAGGAAGACCTTATCATATTTAAATCTTTTCTGACACAGCTTTCTTTTGTTTTTAAAACCAATCAGTTGATAGAGGAGTTGGAGAAAAACAGCAAGAGATTTGAAATTTATTATGATCTTTCTGATTATATCATTAATCTTGTAGAAACAAGTGAGATTTTAAAAAACCTCCTTTTTTCTGTTTCAAAACATTTTACAGCTAAAGGCTCTGCCATATATCTTATCGATGAAAACAGGGAGTTTATTGTAAAGGAAAGTAGTGTAGGGAGTAAGTTCAGGGATAAAGTGGATTTTTATGATCATTTGGGGGATTTCTTATCAAAAATTCAGTCTTCGCTGGTTAATAAGGATGTTACAAAGCTGATGGAGGCGCTGTTTGTTGAGGAAAAAATAAATGATGCCATTACGGTGCCTATTACCCTGAAAAATTTCCCCCTTGGTTTTTTGGTGATAACGGACTTTAAGTTGGAAAATATTGACGATAAAATGTTGAAAGATATTTCAAGGCTTTTTTCTGTTGCTATTAAAAACGATTGGTTATATAAAAATCTTACAAAGACCGTTGATGAGCTTGTGGAAACAAATAAAGCCTTGTCACTTCTGATGGAAAAGTATAAAAAGATTACAAAGGATAAGGAAAGCAGTGATTGATGAACCACAGAAATCAGATTATAGGCTAATTTAGGCAGGAGAGTCTTAAAATACCTGATATAAGGGCTCAGATAGCGATATTTTTTTAATATAAAACTTTTAAAAAATATTTGAGAGGTAAGAGATGAAAGAGGCAAAAACAAAGGTAAAAACTCTGCTTGAATGTCTTCCCTATATTAAAAGCTTTTATGGGAAAACGGTTGTTATTAAGTATGGCGGGCATGCTATGGTTGATGAAGAGTTACAAAATGCCTTTGCTGAGGACATTGTACTTTTGAGGTATGTAGGAATCAAACCAATAGTAGTTCATGGTGGTGGACCTCAGATAGACGATCTGATGGAAAGATTGGGGAAAAAATCAACCTTTGTTGAGGGTATGAGAATTACCGATGAAGACACAATGGATATAGTAGAGATGGTGCTTGGCGGTAAGATTAATACTGACATAGTGAGCCTGATAAACAAACACGGCGGGAGGGCCATAGGGTTATCAGGCAAAGACGCTAATTTTATAAAGGCAGAGAGGATTTATGGCAGGAAAAAGATAAAAGATGGTTATGAAGATATAGATATAGGACTGGTTGGTGAGGTTGAGGAGGTAGATGTCTCAATTCTTAACGCAATACTTGATAATGGGTTTATACCTGTTATTGCACCATACGGCACCGGTGAGAACGGTGAGAGTTTGAATATCAATGCGGATCTTGTGGCAGGTAATATTGCCTCAGCGATGACCGCAGAAAAGCTTATTTTATTAACCGATACGGAAGGTGTTCTTGATAGAAATGGTAAGCTTTTATCTTTTATCAAATATGAAGATGCGGTAAATATGGTTGAAAAAAAGGATATTATATCTGGTGGTATGATTCCCAAGATTAAATGTTGTATAGATGCACTGAAGGGAGATGTTCACTCCTGTCATATAATTGATGGCAGAGTGGAACATTCAATACTCCTTGAGATATTCACCCAAAAGGGAATAGGAACAAAGATAGCGATGGAAGAGGATTAAGATGGCAAAGTACAAAGATACTGATAAATATATAATGAATACATATAAAAGGTATCCCTTAACAATTTTATCGGGAAAGGGTTCATACCTTTTTGACAGCGATGGCAGAAAATATCTTGATTTTATTGCAGGAATAGCGGTATGTTCACTGGGACATTGTCCGGAGGTCATTCATAAGACATTGTCTGATCAGTCAAAAAGGCTTATCCACACTTCAAACCTCTTTTATACGATTCCTCAGGCAGAGCTTGCGGGTGCTTTAGCTAAAAAGATCCAGACTTATGACAAAAAACTACCTCTTTACAAATCATTTTTTTGTAACAGCGGAGCAGAAGCAAATGAATCTGCAATAAAGCTTGCAAGGAAATTTCAGAAAAAAAACGGGCAGGACAGATATGAGATTATAACTTTTTTAAACTCTTTTCATGGCAGGACATATGGAGCCATTTCCGCAACAGGACAGGATAAGTTTCACAAAGGTTTCGAACCTATGCTACCGGGCTTTAAATATTTGCCCTTCAATGATATTAAATCTTTAAAAAAAGCCATAAATAAGAAAACATCTGCCATTATGCTCGAACTGGTTCAGGCAGAAGGTGGTGTAAATATTATCGATGTAAATTTTTTAAAGGAGATAAAAGGTATCTGCGAAGAGGAAGGTGTTCTTTTAATATATGATGAGGTGCAGACCGGTGTCGGAAGAACAGGAAGATTTTTCTGCTTTGAACATTTTGGCATTGAACCCCATATAATAACCTTGGCTAAAGGAATTGCGGGTGGTCTTCCTATGGGAGTTATGATGGCTAAAGAAGAGATTGCATCTGCCTTTGAGCCGGGCAATCATGCATCAACATTTGGTGGGAACCCCCTTGTTTCACAGGTTGCATTAGAAGTAATTTCAAAGATGGATAAAAAATTTCTTAAATCTGTTGAAAAAAAAGGGGAATATCTTATAAAATCATTATCTCTGTTGAAGGAAAAATATCCTTTAAAAGACATAAGAGGTTTAGGATTACTTATTGGTGCAGATATAGACATAAAAGAACCTTCCAAGATTATTGATAAGGCAATGGAAAAGGGGCTTTTAGTTAACATTACGGCGGGGAAGACAATGAGACTTGTTCCGCCTTTGACAGTATCCTTTGACGAAATAGACGAGTTTATTTCAAAACTTGAGAATACCTTAAAAGAGGTAACAAGATGAAAAGAGATTTTTTAAGGCTTCTTGACCTATCTCCTTCTGAGATAGATAAAATTATTAAAAGAACCTCCCTTTTAAAAAAAAACAGAGGAAAGACAGAAAAAAAACTTCCTTTAAAAAATAAGACAACCGCTCTTATTTTTGAAAAATCTTCAACCCGAACGAGGGTATCCTTTGAAGTAGGTGTCTATGAGTTAGGTGGCAAATCAATTTTTTTAAGTCCAAGAGACCTTCAAATGGGAAGGGGAGAACCTATAAAAGATACCGCAAGGGTTCTTTCAAGATATGTTCATCTTATAGTTTACAGATGTTTTGAGCATTCAAAGCTGGAAGAACTGGCAAAATATTCTTCCTGTCCTGTCATAAACGGGTTATCAGATTTAACTCATCCGGTGCAGGTTCTTTCAGATCTTTTTACTATCTACGAGCATTTTGGAGACTATAAAAAACTTAATATCAGCTGGGTTGGCGATGGCAACAATATGGCTAATGCCTGGATAGAAGCCCATTTGGTATTAGGTTTCAATCTTACCCTTGCCTGTCCCAAAAAATATTATCCCGATAAAGAACTTTTAAAAAGGGCTATGAAAAACAAAAATTTCAGGATTACCGAAGATCCTAAGGAAGCAGTTAAATCATCGGATGTCATTAACACCGATGTGTGGATTAGTATGGGAGACGAGGAAGAGGCAGAAGAAAGAAAAAGGGCCTTTAAGGGTTATCAGATCAACAGGGATCTTTTAAAACTGGCTGACAAGAATGCCATAGTTCTTCACTGTCTCCCCGCCTACAGAGGTCAGGAGATTACCGATGAGATAATAGAGGACAAAAAATCGGTTATTTTTACACAGGCAGAAAACAGATTACATACACAAAAGGCATTAATGGAGTTTTTAGTTAAATAAAATATTAAAGGAGTTTTGTATGGCTAAAAAGATTGTTCTTGCGTACTCAGGCGGGCTCGATACCTCTGTAATACTAAAATGGCTTAAAGAAACTTATAAAGCTGAGATAATCGCCTTTGCCGCAGATTTAGGACAGGGAGAAGAGCTTGATACCGTGGAAGAACGGGCTAAAAAAACAGGTGCCAAGAAAGTGTATATTGATGATCTGAGAGAGGAGTTTGTCAGAGATTTTGTTTTTCCCATGCTTAGAGGAAACGCTATCTATGAAACAGGTTATTTACTGGGCACTTCAATAGCAAGACCATTAATCGCAAAGAGACAGATTGAGATAGCCAGGAAAGAAAAGGCAGAATACATTGCCCACGGTGCTACCGGTAAAGGAAATGATCAGGTCAGATTTGAGCTTACCGCTTATGCCCTTATGCCAAATATAAAAATAATTGCTCCGTGGAGAGAATGGAATTTCAAATCAAGAACAGATTTAATAGACTATGCAAAAAAACACAAGATACCGGTTCCGGTAACAAAGGATAAACCTTACAGTAGTGACAGGAATCTCTTACATATAAGCTATGAAGGGGGCATACTGGAAGATATTACAAAGGAACCGCCTGAGGATATCTTTCAGATAACAATATCACCGCAAAATGCTCCAGACAAACCAGAGTATATTGAGGTTGAGTTTAAAGCGGGTGATCCCATTGCTATTAACGGAAAGAAGATGAAGCCACACATTTTGCTTGATACACTTAACAAGATTGGCGGAAGAAATGGCATTGGAAGAGATGATATAGTGGAGAACAGGTTTGTAGGTATGAAATCGAGAGGAGTATATGAAACTCCCGGTGGAACCATAATTCATAAGGCAAGAAGGGCTCTTGAAGCGATAACTCTCGACAGAGAGGTATTAAGGATTAAAGATAGCCTTATGCCTAAATATGCAGAGCTTATTTACTATGGATTCTGGTTTTCCCCTGAAAGGGAGTTACTACAGCAGTTTATTGATACTGCATCAAAAAATGTTGAGGGTAAGGTTAGACTTAAGTTGTATAAGGGCAACGTAATAATAGCTGGAAGAGAGTCCAAAAAGAGCCTCTATATGGAAAAGATGGCAACCTTTGAAAAGGATGATGTTTACAATCAAAAAGACGCAGAAGGATTTATAAAACTCAACGCATTGAGATTGAGAATCAGGGCTATGTTGGATATATGAGTGATATGTGATATACGTGATACGTGATACGTGAGATGTAATATGTGATATGTGATAGGTGATTGGTGAGTGTTTTTAATATAAACAAGTAAGTTATCGGGGAAGATATGAAAAAGTTATGGGGTGGTAGGTTTAAGGAATCAACAGAAAAGGTAGTGGAAGAATTTACTGAATCAATCTCTTTTGACAAGAGACTTTACATTGAGGACATAGAAGGCAGTATAGCCCACTGTAAGATGCTGGCTAAACAAAAAATTATTGGTTCTGAAGAGTCAAAAAAAATTATAAAAGGTCTTAAAGAGATAAAAAAGGATATTGAAGAAAACAGGTTTGTTTTTAAAAAAGAGTTTGAAGATATCCATATGGCAATAGAATCGAGGCTCAGGGAGAAGATAGGAGAAACTGCGGGCAAACTACATACAGCAAGAAGCAGAAACGATCAGGTAGCTCTTGATATAAGGATGTATCTTAGGAAAAAAACCTGTTCTCTATATTTACTCATAGAGGAGCTTCAAAAATCTTTTCTTTCCAAGGCAAAGGAGTATCTGGATCAGATTATACCAGCCTATACCCACCTGCAAAGGGCACAGCCTGTTTTATTATCACACTATCTCCTTGCCTATATAGAAATGTTAGAAAGAGACAGGGAAAGATTTATTGACTGTTACAAAAGGATTGACAGAATGCCTCTCGGCTCTTGTGCTCTTGCAGGAACTACCTATCCCTTAGACAGAGAGTATGTTGCGAAGGAGTTAGGCTTTTCAGAGGTAACAAGAAACAGTATTGATGCAGTTTCTGACAGAGATTTTGCTATAGAGTTTGTATCAGCTTTAGCCATATTGATGATGCATCTGTCGAGGTTTTCTGAAGATATGATTATCTGGAATACAACCGAGTTTGGCTATGTAATCTTACCCGATGGTTTTTGCACAGGAAGCTCCATTATGCCTCAGAAAAAAAATCCCGATGTATTAGAGATTGTAAGAGGAAAAACGGGTAGGGTCTATGGAAGCCTTATGGCATTGCTTACAATTATGAAAGGACTTCCTTTGAGCTACAACAGAGATATGCAGGAGGATAAAGAGCAGATATTTGACGCCACAGATACGGTGGAAAGTTCATTGAAGGTTTTAATACCACTTGTTTTAAAAACTTCCTTTAACAGAAAGAGGTTGTCTGAAGAAGCAAAAAAAGGGTTTATCTTGGCAACAGAGATTGCAGATTATCTTGCAAAGAAGGGGGTTCCCTTTAGAGAAGCCCATGAAATTACTGGTAAGATAGTAGCTTTCTGTGATGAGAATAAAAAAGATCTGACAGACCTTACATTAGAGGAACTTAAAAGATTTTCCTCCCTTTTTGATAAGGATATTTATAATGATATAGATATCAAAAAGGCGGTTAATAATAGAAATATTATCGGAGCGACGGGGATAGATCAGGTAAAAAAGATGATTAGATACTGGGAGAAGAGATTTGAGTAGATACTTAAAAGCGACAACACTTGTTCTGTTAATAATATTAATTAGCTCCTGTGGCAGAAAGGCACCCCTTCTGGCACCGGAAGAGATAAAAAGGGGAAAGGTTTTTAAAAACTACTCAAAGACAATTTTAAAATCTTTCAGTAGTTCAGTCACTTAAGCATTCCTAACTTGAAAAATAATTAGAAACTGTTAATATTTAATTGTGAAAAAACTTATATTTACAATTCTGTCTTTTATAATACTTTCCTTCAGATCCTTTGGATACGGACAACAACCTATAAGAGTAGTTACCGCTCTCTATGAACCCTTTGTATATTATGATGAAAACAGAAAACTAACAGGTTTTGACATTGATCTTTTAAAAAAGATATGTGAAAGGATTAATATCTCCTACTCAATAGAAGTTGTTTCGTTTCCTGAAATTTTAAACAAAATATCAAAGGGCGAAGCAGACATTGCAATTGGTGCTATATATGTTACCGATGAGAGAAAAAAGATTGTCAGTTTTACTGATCACTATCTGGAAACAGGATTAGTTTTTGTTATTAAAGCAGGTGATATTTTTTCTAAGGATTTATCAAATAAAACTATAGGTGTTAAAAAAAGGGCAACTGGTGAGGTTCTGGCACAAAAATATTCTCAAAAATTCATAAATTGCAAGGTAGTAAGTTTTAATTCAACGGAAGAATCTATTAATGCCCTTATTGACAAGAAGGTAGACGTTGTTCTGAATGATTTTTTAAACACAAACTGGCTTATGTTTAAAAAATATCGTGGTAGTATTGTTATACCAAGAAATTTTCTTGATTTGCCTGTATCCCTGACCAAAGATAAGATTGCCTTTCCTGTTAATAAGAATAGAGCAGATTTGCTTGAGAAGTTTAATGATGCACTTAGACAACTAAAACAGGAAGGTTACATTGCTCAGCTTCTTAAGGCAAATCCCTATATACCCCATTATCCAAATTTAATTAGAAGAATAATAATTGGCGCAGGCTTTCTGTTTTTATTGTTAGGTGTGATTATCCTTGTTGACAGAAATTTTAAAAATAAAGAGAGGCTAAAATTATTAATGGCCGAAGAGAGAAAGCTTAAAAATATTCTTAATGGCTTTCCTAATCTTATTCTATTTCATAATAGTAAGGGAGAAATAATTTATTTAAATGAAAAATCACAAGAGTTTGGAGTAAAAGAGAGGGAGAACCTTTTTGAATTTTTTAATAAACGAATTATTAAAAAAGAAGATAAAGATTTAATCAGAAAAAGATATGAAAAACTTTTTAAAGATAACAAATCATTGGAGATTACAAACATATCTGCAACTGATGAAAAAAACGTATTCAAGATATGGGAAATCAGAGCCACCACCGTAGAGGATTATAACAAAAAATTGTATCTTACCTTCATTCAGGATGAAACTTACATAAAGGATATGGAAAAACAGATTTTTCAGATGCAAAAGTTAGATAGTGTTGGCAGATTAACTGCAGGAATAGCTCATGATTTTAATAATTCTCTTTCTGCGATACTTGGATATATTCAGCTTGCTAAATTGAAAATAGATAATAAAGAAGATGTCTCTAAAAGTCTCGATAAGGCAATTTATGCTGTCGATAGAGCAAGCGGAATGGTAAAAAAATTACTTGCCTTTACTAAAGCTCAGGCTATTCAGCCACAGATATTAAACATTAATAACTTTATTTTAAATACAAAAGAAGTGATGGAGAAACTTGTAGGAGAAGATATAAATATTGAAATTAATCTTCAGCAGGAACTTCTAAATATAAAAATAGATCCCACTCAGTTTGAGCAAGTTCTGATAAATCTCATTGTTAACGCAAGGGATGCGATGCCAAAGGGGGGCAAGATAACCATAACAACAAAAAATGTTTTTATTAGTGAGGAAAGTCCATCCCTTGAAATTGGTGAGTATGTTTTAATGGTCGTAAGTGATACAGGTACCGGAATGAGCGAGGAGGTCAAAAGCAAGGTCTTTGATCCCTTTTTTACAACAAAGGAAAAAGGGACAGGTTTAGGACTATCAACAGTATATGGGATAATCAGACAAAACAGGGGCGATATATCTATTTCAAGTGAGTTAGGTTCAGGAACATCAATAAGTATTTATCTGCCTGCTGTTAGAGATGAAGCCAATGAAGAAAAAAAAGAAGCTCATCCGAAGATTGAAGTTAAGCCCCGTCATTTGATTCTTTTAGTTGAGGATGATTCTATGATCAGGGAATCGGTGGTTCTTATGCTAAAAGAGTTGGGTTATGATGTATTAACCGCCGAGAATGGTAAGGAAGGATTGGAAGTTTACAGAAAAAACAAAAATATATCGGTAGTTATCACAGATATAATAATGCCGGAGATGTCTGGTATAGATATGATTAACGAGATGTGTAAGATTAACAGTTCTTTAAAGTGTTTATTTATGACCGGTTATTCAGATGCATATTTTGAAGGAAAGATTGAACTGTCATCCAATAAAAATATTATAAACAAACCTTTCACAATAAATATTCTACTGGAGAAAATGAATAGTCTCTTAAATAATTAAATTAGGAGTTAAAAAATGAGCCTATTAATTACCTATAAAGAAGTCTTAGAAAATATGTATGGTATAACCTACATGATTGACAAAGAGGGTTGTTTGATTGATTATGGAGAGAGGAACTGGAATAGTTTTGCCATCTCAAACGATGGTGAGATACTTACAAAGAAAGATAATGTTATTGGCAAAAACCTCTATGATTTTATATCAGACGAAGAAACCAGAGAAAGTTACAGAAAGATGAATGGCTTACTTTTTAATGGCATTATGGAGAATATTCATTTTTATTATAGATGTGATGCCCCTGAGTTTAGGAGAGATATGAAAATGTGTATAACACCTATAAAAAAAGATGGTGAGGTTAAATATCTCATTTATCAGTCTATACTATTAAAGGAGACAATGAGACCACCGATGAATATTTTTAAAAATCAAGATGCCCAGAGAGAAAGAACCAGTAATATTGTAACTATCTGTAGTTACTGCAAAAACATAAAGATACCTAAAAGCTACGATGACAGTAAAAGCTACATATGGGTTACACCAGAAAAGTATTATCAGCTCGGTGGCAGAGAAAGTATTCTTTTAAGTCACGGTATTTGTCCGCTATGTTATGAAAATATTGTTTTAAAGTTTCTACCTGCTGATACCCTATAGCTAAAATAATTCGGGTTCATTGTTTTACTGGAAGGGTGATTATAAACTTGGTTTTTTTTCCGGGACTGCTTTCCAATTCAATAAAGCCGTTATGGAGCTCTATAATATTTTTTACTATTGCAAGTCCAAGTCCCGTGCCTCCCAACTGTCTTGAACGGGATTTATCAACGATAAAAAACCTTTCAAATATTCTGTCTTGGAAGTTTTTTGGAATTCCGATACCTGTATCTTCTATTGTAAATATAATATTTTTTTCTTCTTTTTTTACCGATATGTAAATTTTTCCACTCACGGGGGTAAACTTGATTGCGTTAGAAATAAGATTTATCAGTGCCTGAAATATTAAAAAGCTGTCACCAAAGTATGTAACATCTTCTCCAATATCTAATTTGATCTCAAGCTGTTTTTCCGAGATATCATTCGTAAACATCTCCAGGGCGTTCACAATAATCTCCTTGAAACTGAAAAACTCTCTTTCTATGGAGATTCTTGAATCTAATCTTGATAATAGCAAGACATCACTTACGAGGGCAGAGAGTCTGTCTATATGTTTTTTCAGTATGTTTACAATTCTCTTTTTATTTTCGTCAATCTCCTCTTCAAGGGTATCTATATACCCCTTAAGAACAGTTATAGGGGTTTTGAGCTCATGAGATACGTTGGCGGTAAAATCTGCCTGCATTCTTTCAACCCTTTTAACCTCTGTTATATCAACAAAAGATAGCAGAAGAAACTGACTTTTCTGATGATCAATCTTATTACCAGAGACTGAAAAAAATTTTCCTTCATATTCTATCTCAATGTTAAAATTTTCTTTTCTTTCATAAAAAGATTTGAGGGCACTGTAAAAATATTCATTTCTTAAAATATTTGCAATTTCGTCAAGGTTTTTAAAATTCCGGAAAATTTCTCTGAAAGGTTTATTGGCTATAAAAAATAGCTTGTCTTCCTTTGCAATTACCACCGGGAAAGGGAGATTTTCTATAATATTTGATAGAAACTCCTTCTGGCTTTTTATATCCTCTGTTAGATCTCTCAATGAATCGGAAAGATATTCTATCTGCTGAGCTAAAGGATAGAGGATATTTTTTTTATCAATTTTCAGTTCCTCAATAAAATTACCTTTACTTATCTGAGATAAAGAATCCTGAATTTTATCCATGTTTTTGGCGAAATTTTTTAAGTTTTGAAAAACAAAAAACAAGATTATTAAAAAAAGAGAACTCAAAAGAAGTAAAAAGGTTTTTCTGTAAGGTTTAATAAAGTGAGATAACTCTGATATCTCGGCAGAGACTCTGAGTATGTAAATATCTTTATCATAGCTGATCTTTTTTGCATAGTATAACAATCGTGTGTTTAGTGTATTGCTGAACCGGACCACTTCAGCTTCACCTTCTTTCAGTGCCCTTTGAACCTCCTCCCTGTTTTTATGATTTTCCATGGTTTTCGGATTGTTATGAGAGTCATAGATAACTTGCCCATCTTCTTTAATGAGGGTGATTCTATAACTGTTTATCTGGGATAGTAAGCTTAGTATCTGGAATGTTTTATCTTCATCAATCCTTTCAAGATATTTGGTTGTATTCACTGTAAAGTTTTTCAACGCCTTTTTTGATGAGTTTAGATATACCCTTTCTATGAAAAGAGAGGAAAGATATATTGAAAAAACAACTCCCAGAAAGAAGATAAGAAAAATCTTCAGGAAATAAAGATATATGTTCTTCATTCATTCATATCGAAGGTATAGCCTATACCCCGAACCGTTTTCAGATACTTTCCGTAAGGTCCTAACTTGTCGCGCAACCTTTTTACGTGAACATCTATTGTTCTGTCAACAACTATCTTTTCATTACCCCACAATTTCTCAAGAAGCCCCTCTCGAGTAAAAACTTTGTTCTGATTTTCGACTAAAATTTTCAATATGTAAAACTCTGTCTTTGTAGTTTCTACCTTTTTTTCATCTACGAACAGGCAAAAGGCTTCTAAATCAAGAGTGATCCCGTTTATTTTAATTAATCTCGATAAGGTTTTTGCAGGTGTTACTCTTCTTAAAACCGCTTTAACCCGTGCGATAAGCTCCCTTACCCCGAAAGGTTTAGTAATGTAATCGTCGGCGCCTAACTCAAGCCCAAGCACCTTGTCGCCTTCCATATTCCTTGCAGTCAAGATTATTATAGGAATGTGGGACTTTGATGGATTATTTTTTATTAGTCTCAGTATCTCTAAACCATTCATGCCGGGAAGCATCAGGTCAAGTATAAGAAGATCAAAATTATCATTTTTATACCTCTTTAAAAAATCTTCCGGTGTGAGAAAGTATTCAACAGAAAGTCCCTCTTTTTCCAGATTATGTTTTATTAACTCTGCGATGTCCTGCTCATCTTCTAAGATAAAAATTTTCATAATTGTTTATTCTCTTTCTCTTTGTTTATACTGACTGATTTTTCTTTTAATTCCGATATGGTTATGTTTTTTCTTAATATTGATGGTATAAGATAAAAAAAACCGCTCAAAACTCCTATTAAATAACAAAGAATTATTACAAGGGCGAGGGACCCTTCAAATGTCCTGTTGAAAAAACTTACCGATACAATAGCTGAGTTTTGGATAGCGAATATTGTTACAAGAATGGAAATCAAAATCAAGATTAGTAACTTCATATGAAAATTCTAACAATATGGTTTTTCTTTGTCAATCTTACTTGGTCTTTAGGAGATTAATATTTATGGAATTAATAAAAAAATAATTTTCTTTTAACAAAAATTTAACAAATTACACTTAAACTCAAATCATACAAAAAATTTCGGAGGTTTTTTATGATTAAAAGGCTTTTAATGGTTTCTGTAATTTCCTTGATGTTACTGTTAAGCATCAAAGGAGCCTATGCGGTAGAAAAGGTCATCAAGATTGATGGTTCAAGCACAGTCTATCCCATTACTGAGGCAGTGGCTGAGGAGTTTCAGAAGCTTAAAAAGGGTTCTGTTAATGTAACTGTTGGTATATCAGGAACAGGCGGTGGTTTCAAAAAGTTCTGCAGAGGTGAAACGGATATCTCAAACGCCTCAAGACCTATTCTTAAGAAAGAAATGGATGTTTGCAAAGAGGCAGGCATTGAGTATATCGAGTTACCCATTGCCTATGACGGATTAGCGGTTATGGTAAACCCGAAAAATAACTGGGTTAAAAGTTTGACAGTAGAAGATCTGAAAAAGATGTGGGAACCATCTGCTCAGGGAACCGTTACAAAGTGGAATCAAGTAAGATCAGAATGGCCCGATGCACCTCTTAAACTATATGGTCCGGGAGTAGATTCAGGTACTTTTGATTATTTTACTGAAGCAATTGTTGGTAAGGCAAAGGCATCAAGAGGAGACTTTACCGCAAGTGAAGACGACAACGTACTTGTTCAGGGTATAGCGGGTGATAGAAACGCCCTTGGTTATTTTGGGCTTGCTTACTATGAAGAGAATAAGGATAAGCTTAAAATAGTTCCTATAGTTAACCCTAACACAAAAAAGGAAGTTCTGCCATCTATTAAAACTGTAATGGATGGTGAGTATCAACCACTTTCAAGACCACTTTTTATATATGTAAACAAGAAATCAGCGGAAAAACCAGAGGTAAAGGAGTTTGTTGAAAACTACCTGAAAAATGCCTCCAAGCTGGTTAGACAAGTAAAGTATATCCCTCTCCCGGACAGGGCATATAAACTTGCAGAGGAGAGATTTTCCAAGAGAGTAACAGGAACTATGTTTGGTGGTTCTGCCGAAGTGGGAGTAAAAATTGAAGATTTACTTAAGAGAGAAGAGAAAGGTAAATAATTAGTCTTTGGTAAGAATCTTTTAAAAAAGCCCTGCTATATGGCAGGGCTTTTTTATTTATAAAGGTAGCAAAACAATTTATTTGAAATTAGGTATCTAAAGTTATAAAATCATTAATTCTATGGATCAGCTGCTAATAGAAGGTGTGACAGGAAAAGATAGTCCGGTTGGAGTTACCGAGACAAAATTCTATACCTTCGACGGGATAACCTTAGAAAGCGGAGAGAAACTATCTCCGATAACCGTTGCCTATGAAACCTACGGAAATCTAAATGAAAACAAAGATAACGCCATATTAATATGTCACGCCCTTACCGGTGATGCTCACGTTGCAGGGGTTTCCAAAGAGGATGGTAAGCTCGGTTGGTGGGATTTTATGATTGGTCCGGGCAGAGCCTTTGATACGGATAAATATTTTGTTATCTGCTCAAATGTTATAGGTGGATGCAAAGGCTCAACGGGCCCCTCTTCGATTAATCCTGAAACGGGTGTTCCCTATGGAATGAGCTTTCCTGTGGTAACAATAAAGGATATGGTTAATGTCCAGAAAAGGCTCATAGATTATCTTGGTATTAAGAGGCTTTTTTGTGTAGCTGGTGGTTCAATGGGAGGGATGCAGGTTCTTCAGTGGACCTATTCATATCCGGAATGCGTCTATACCGCAATACCTATTGCGACCACAATAAGACATACTCCTCAACAGATAGCCTTTAACGAGGTGGGCAGAAGGGCTATAATGTCCGATCCGGAATGGTTAGGCGGAGACTATTACGGCAAATCCTTTCCTGCCAGCGGGCTTGTGGTTGCCAGGATGATAGGGCATATAACCTATATGAGTGATCAGTCAATGAAAGAAAAATTTGGCAGAAAGAGAAAGAAAAGTGAAAAGTACGGCTATGATTTTGAGGCCGAGTTTGAGGTTGAAAAGTATCTAAAATATCGTGGAGAAACCTTTGTCCAGAGGTTTGATGCCAATTCTTACCTATATATTACAAAGGCAATCGATTATTTTGATTTAGGCGAAAACAGGGAGTTAATCAAGTTTTATGACAGCAGGGATCTGAAATTTCTGGTGATCTCCTTTTCTCACGACTGGTTGTATCCTCCCTACCAGTCAAAAGAAATAGTTAAAATACTTAAATATGCATGGGTTGATGTAACCTATTGTGAGATATCATCTACCTATGGACACGATGCCTTTTTAATACAAAACGAAGAACAGGAAAACCTTGTTAGGGATTTTCTTAAAAATGCATGGCAACAAAAGGGAAAGAGGTAACAGGTGACTAAAGAGATAAGTTTTGACCATAGCTTAATAGTCGAGATTATAGAAGAAGGATCTAAAATTCTTGATTTAGGCTGTGGTAATGGTGAGTTATTAAGAATTCTGATGGACAAAAAGAAGGTCAAAGGGGTTGGAATTGAGAATGATGAAGAGATGATTTATGCCTGTGTTAAGAAAGGTGTTACTGTCGAACATTTTGACATAGATGAAGGCTTACCGGATTTTCCCGATGATTTTTTTGATTATGTAATTCTAAACTTTACCTTACAGGAGACTAAGAAACCTAAAAAGGTTATAAAAGAGGCCTTAAGGGTTGGAAGAAAGGTTATAGTTTCCTTTCCAAATTTTGCTTACTATCCCGTTAGATTTTATATAGGATTTCTTGGCAAAACTCCTCAGACAAAAGCTTTACCTTACAGATGGGATGAAACGCCTAACTTACACTATTTTACAATAAAAGATTTTATCGAGTTTTGTTCAAGAGAAAGAATAAAAATTGTTTCCTTCATTGGTTTTACCGAGAATAAAAAAGTAAACTATCTTCCCAATATCTTTGCCGAGAAGGCAATGTTTATTTTGGAACGGATTAACTAACCTATCTTTTAAGCAGTGACTTATCTTATAATTAGTTTATCAGTTAAAGCGGGTCTTATTATATTTGTCCCTATTTGTATCTGAATTCCAAAGTTTGTTTGACAAAAATCTACAAAGTAAAGTAAAATGTGATAAATTTGGAGGTGGCTATGTTTGATTTTCCAAGAATTAAGAGGCTTCCGCCGTATGTCTTTAATATTGTTGTAGATTTAAAAAATAAGGCGCGCAGAGAAGGTGAGGATATTATTGATTTAGGAATGGGTAACCCCGATATTCCTACACCCCAGCATATTGTTGATAAGCTCGTTGAATCAGCCTATAATCCTAAAAATCACAGATATTCAGCATCTAAAGGTATAACCAAGTTAAGGGTTGCAATTGCTGACTGGTATAAAAGAAACTATGATGTTCATATAGATCCTGAGACAGAAGCTATTGTAACTATTGGAGCCAAGGAAGGGCTTTCACACTTTGCATTGGCGGTATTGGAAAGAGGTGATGTGGCATTAGTTCCAAATCCTACCTATCCGATTCATACCTATTGTGCGGTTATGGCGGGTGCAGATGTTCATTCCATACCTTTTACGGAAGACAGAGATTTTTTTGTAGAGCTTGAAAAATCTGTTAAAAGGGTCTGGCCTCAACCAAAACTTTTACTTATAAGTTTTCCTCATAACCCAACCACCCGTATTGTGGATATTAACTTTTTTGAAAGGATCGTTGATTATGCCAAGGAAAACAATCTTATAGTTGTTCATGATTTTGCCTATGCGGATTTATGTTTTGATGGATATAGAGCACCGAGCTTTATGCAGGTGCCCGGTGCAAAGGATGTAGGGATAGAGTTCTACTCTCTTTCAAAGGGCTATAGTATGCCCGGCTGGAGGGTGGCTTTTGCGGTTGGAAACAGGGAGCTTATAAATGCCCTTGCAAGGCTAAAAAGCTACTTTGATTACGGAGTTTTCCAGCCTATTCAGATTGCCTCAATTATCGCTCTGAATGGGCCGAGGGACTGCGTAGATCAGGTAAGAGAGACTTACAGGATCAGAAGAGATGTATTATGCGAAGGTCTGAACAAGATTGGCTGGGATATTGAAAAGCCCAAGGCAACCATGTTTGTATGGGCAAGAATACCGGAGGCCTATAGAAATTTAGGTTCCATCGAGTTTTCCAAGCTACTTTTAAAAGAGGCGAAAGTGGCGGTATCTCCGGGAATCGGTTTTGGTGAATATGGTGAAGGTTTCATAAGATTCTCTCTTGTGGAGAACGAACATAGAATTAGACAGGCTGTAAGAGGAATAAAAAAATTGATGGGAAAGTGAGTATGAAGAAAAAAATTTCCTTTGGTGTAATTGGCTTTGGAACGGTAGGATCAGGCGTTGTTAAGCTTTATCTTGATAATTTGGATGAGATAAAAAAGAAGCTTCCCTTTGATCTCAGGCTTAAGACCATAGCGGAGAAAACAAAGACTTCCAAAGAAGGGATTAAAACACCCAGATCAATAAAAATCACCGATGATGCTTACGAACTGATAAACGATCCTGAGATAGACATTGTAGTGGAGCTTGTTGGTGGTAAAACTTTTGCAAAAGATTTTATTATCTCAGCTGTTAAAAAGGGTAAGCACATAGTTACCGCTAACAAAGCACTCCTTGCTGAAGCGGGAGACGAGATCTTCGGGCTATGTGAAAAAAATGGTGTTGAGATCGGTTATGAAGCCTCAGTAGCAGGTGTTATACCTATAATAAGAAGCATAAAGGAATCTTTAGCAGGCGACAGAGTAGAAAATATTTATGGTATTATTAATGGTACCTGTAATTATATTCTCACCAAGATGACAGAAGAGGGAAAGGATTTTGATGAGGCTCTTAAGGAGGCACAAAAAAAGGGCTACGCTGAGGCAGATCCAACTCTTGATATAGAGGGTATTGACGCAGGACATAAAATAGCAATACTTACATCTCTTTCTTTCGGGAAAAAGGTCGATTTTAAGGATATTTATATAGAAGGGATAACTAAAGTAACAAATATTGATATCAAGTTTGCCTCACAGTTCGGATATGTAATCAAATTACTGGGAATATCAAAGAAGCAGGGGGATAGAATTGAAGTAAGGCTTCATCCCACACTGATTCCGAAAACACACCCCCTTGCAAGCGTGAGGATGGAATATAATGCGGTATTTGTGAAAGGATATGCCTCAGGCTCAATCTTGCTCTACGGCAAGGGTGCAGGAATGATGCCCACCGCTTCAGCAGTTTTGGGAGATGTTATTTCAATAGCAAGAAATATTGCCAATGAAACTGTGGCTACTGTTCCGATCAGAGGGTATATCTCTAAATTTATAGATAAGGGTGATATCCTTAATGTTACAGACATAGTAAGTAAATATTTTATAAGACTTATGGTTGTTGATAAGCCGGGTATACTGGCAAAAATATCAGGTATCCTTGGAAAGAAAAATATTAGTATAGCTTCGGTTATTCAGGAGGGCAGAAATGACGAAGGCGGTGCGGTTCCTCTTGTTATAATTACCCATGAGACTCAGGAAAAAAAGTTGAGGGATGCCCTAAAAGAGATTGAAAAGCTTAATATAACCTTTGATAAACCGGCCTTTTTAAGGATAGAGGAAAGTTTGTAGCTGATTTTTATAAGACAATTGTCTCTGAGTTGGGAAGTTTTATTGGGAAGGTTGTTAATTTTGGATTTTAAATTATAATCATAACTTAAAGGAAAAAATATGAGTTGGCAGGGGATAGTTAAACATTACATTGATTTTTTCAGTATAGATGAGAAAAATATTATAACGCTATTAGAGGGTAACACCCCTCTTATTCCTTCTGTTTGCATCGGGAAGAGTTTTGAAAGACCTATAAATCTCTTCTTTAAATATGAAGGCCTTAATCCTACAGGCTCATTTAAAGATAGGGGGATGACCTACGCTATAAGTAAAGCGGTAGAGTCAGGCTCAAAGGCGGTAATTTGTGCCTCTACCGGCAATACTTCTGCCTCTGCAGCGGCCTATTCTGCAAGGGCGGGATTAAAATGTATTGTGCTAATTCCTGAGGGGAAAATTGCATTGGGAAAGCTTTCTCAGGCTATGATACACGGTGCCAAGGTTATTCAAATAAAAGGAAATTTTGATGACGCCCTGAAGATTGTGAAAGAAATTTCTGAGAAATATCCCATAACATTGGTTAATTCTTTAAACCCCCATAGATTGGAAGGTCAGAAAACCGGTGCTTTTGAGATTTGCGATGTGTTGAAGAATGCTCCTGATTATCACTGTCTTCCTGTAGGTAATGCAGGCAATATCAGTGCCTACTGGATGGGATATAAGGAGTATAGATCCTGTGGCAAGATTAATAGTCTTCCAAAAATGCTGGGCTTTCAGGCGGAAGGGTCTGCTCCCATAGTTAGGGGGTATCCCATAGAAAAGCCGGAAACCATTGCTACTGCCATAAGAATTGGTAACCCCGCAAGTTGGGATAAGGCGGTCAAGGCAAGAGATGAATCAGGTGGTTTAATAGATATGGTGTCTGATGATGAGATTATAAAGGCATATAAATTATTGGCAGAAAAAGAAGGGGTCTTTTGTGAGCCTGCATCATCGGCAAGTGTTGCAGGAATAATCAAACTTTCTGAAAGAGGATTCTTTCAGGGCGGAGAAACTGTGGTTTGCACATTAACAGGTCATGGCTTGAAAGATCCTGACAACGCTATTGCAAACTCAGAAAAACCTTCAAGCATTGAACCGAATATATCGGATATTTTAAAAATAATAGGTTTATAGGGAGGAGATATGAGACCAGTTGAGAAGTCGCTTTTTGACTACCAGAAAAGGCTTTCCGATTCAACGGAAGATTTGTTGTCTATGCTAAATTTTATCTATGACGGCTTTATTAAACACAAAAAAAACTTACTCCACGAAGCAGAGCTATTAGGCAAAAAGGTGCACGACTTTGAGAAAGATTTTACCTCAGATATTATTAAGGAAGGAAATAAGGATAGTGTCAGGCTTCTGATAACTATTGCAGGACATTTGGAAAGGATTGGGGATTGTTTTGAGAATATAATCAGGACAGTCCATACCAAGATTAAAGAGGGAACACTATTTTCTGATAAAGCAGTATCGGAGTTAAACTATCTTTTTAATACAGCCAAGGAGCTTATTAAAAATTTGAAAGATCTTATTGCCACCTTTAATACGGTTCTGATTGAACACATAGTAAATGTTGGAACAAAGGCAAACCAGATGGCCGATGAGTTTGCCACACAGCATGAGGAAAGGCTTGTTACAGGCATTTGTCATCCAAAGCACTCTTCAATGTATTTAGATATTCTTGATAATTTAAGAATGAGCATCTGGCACATAAAAGAGATAGCAAGAAGGATTGAAAGTTTTTAAAGAGGCAGGTTGGAGGTAATCGGTGATTTGTTTAAACAAATAAGGTATAGAAATTTGAACATAAAAATTGAGGCATAGTTTAAAAATTATATAATCTTCTCAAACTTGCCTTGATTTCTTGATATTTCACTTCTTACAGATCACCTTCTTACCTTAAACCTCACTTCTTTCGCAGGTCAGGTATGGCTGAAAACAGCAGAGTAATCTATTGTTATTCCGATGAGTTTTTAAAGTATGATTATGGCGATGATCATCCCTTAAAGGTCTATCGGCTAAAACTAACTTATGAATTATCAAAATCCTATGATCTTTTTAAGAATATCACGGTTATAGAGCCAGAGTATTGTTCTGAGGAAGACATCTTAAAGGTCCATTCTTCTCATTATCTTTATGTTTTAAAACAGTGTAACAATGGTTTATGCCCGCCTGAAGCCTTTTTTTATAACTTAGATACCTCTGATAATCCTGTATTTGAAGGTGTCTATGACTGGTCAACCCTTGTTTGTGGCTCGAGCCTTAAAGGGGCAAAGAGCCTTCTTTCCGGTGTTTGTGATACCTTCTTTAGTATATCAGGTGGGTTACATCATGCTATGCCGGAAAAGGCGTCGGGATTTTGCTATCTCAATGATATAGCGGTTGCTATTAAATATCTGATTGACAATGGCAAAAAGGTTCTTTACATAGACACAGACGCACATCACGGAGATGGTGTTGAAAAAATTTTCTATGAAACTTCAAAGGTTATGACAATATCTTTCCATGAATCGGGCAGATTTTTATTTCCCGGAACGGGTTTTGAAACAGACATAGGGGCAGGAGATGGGTTAGGGTATGCAGTTAATTTTCCTCTTTACCCCTACACAGATGATAAAAATTTTTTGAGAGGGTTTTTTGAAATAGTTCCAACTCTTATAGAAGCATTTAAACCGGATATAATTGTTACACAACTTGGCGTTGACTGCTTTTACAATGACCCTCTGGCTACTCTTAACTTAACAACCATATCTTTTGAAAAAATAATAAAATTTTACAAAGAATTAGGTATTCCTTGGCTGGCTTTGGGTGGTGGAGGATACAATCCCGCAAATGTGGCAAGGGCATGGACCTTGGCTCTGGCTATTATGGCCGATAAAGAAATATCTGATCCTATACCGGATAGTTTCACCGATATAGCCCTACCATATAAAGTAAAAATTAATAAACTAAGGGATACAGAAAGTATTAAAGACGAAGAATATTCAAACTTGATAGACAGAGAAACAAGCAGGGTTATAGAAAAATTAAAAAAGCACCTGTTTCCCTATCACCATTTATAAAAGTTAGTTACTAAAAAATATTACAGCATCATATCTATCATTCTTGCTAATTCCCCCCCTTCAACATAGCCGGTAATTGTCTGAATTAATCTGCCTTTTTTGTCATACAATAATGTGGTTGGAACAGCATCAATCTTATAGATATTGTTTAAATCCTGGGTTGTAAGATATAGTGAGTAGTTGATATTTACTTTTTCGGCAAAGGGTGTAACTGCAGAAGCGCCATTTTCATCTATTGCTATCCCAATAAACTCAACATTTTTGCTCTGATAGGTCTTGTAAAGTTCCACTAACTCGGGAACCTCTTTTCTACAAGGCGGACACCATGTGGCAAAAAAATTAACGAGAACTACCTTGCCTTGATTGGATTTCAGTATTTCCTGAAGATCTTTTGCAGATATTGATTTAAGCTCCTTTGTGCTTTTGCTTTCAACGGTTTTCTGAGGTGTTGTTTCAGCCTTTTTTTCTTCTTCCTTTTTTGCACAGGAAAAAATGAACAAACTTACTAAAACCAAGAAAAAAAATCTCTTCATTTATATCTCCTTTTTTATCAAATCAGTCTTTTGTGCCCCGACTAATTCTATAGATATTGCTCCAAATTTGCAAGAGTCTGTATAGCATTTAAAGCATCTTATGCAGTTTAGCTGATTGGCACCATCGGGGAATTTTAAATGCATGGGGCAATCACGGTAGCATTGATAGCATCTTACACATTTATCTTTATTGTGGCTCATCCTGAGAATACTAACCTTGTTAAAAAGTGAGTAAAAACCACCTAAAGGACAGATGGTTCTGCAAAAGGGCCTTCTTATAAAAACCATCGAGACAAGCAAAAAAATTAAGATAATCAGCTTATTGTAAAATAAAACTCCTATGAGCCTCTGAAGAGAGTTATCAAGAAACATAAGAGGTATTCCCGCTGTAAGAGTTCCCGCTGGACAGACATATTTACAAAACCAGGTAATACCGTAACCAAACTCATCAACTATAAGTAATGGCAGGATAATTACAAAACCAAATAAGAATATATATTTTCCATATTGTAACTTAGAGGGAATGTTAAATTTTTTTGATGGTATCTTATGAATAAGTTCTTGTAGAAAACCAAAAGGGCAGAGCCAGCCACAGGGAAATCTGCCCACAAGCATTCCAATGGTTCCGAGAAAACCAACTACATAAAAGCCAAAATGATATTTCATGGAGCTTATAGAAACCCTTATGTTACCCAAAATAACCTGTAATGCTCCCATTGGACAGGCAAGAACTGATGCGGGGCAGGAGTAACAGTTAAGTCCGGGGGCACAAAAAGCCTTTGTAGGACCCTGAAAGATTTTTTTTGTCCAGATGAAGCCAAAATAGGAGTTATTTAAAAAGGTTACGATGGTTTGTATGATCCTTCTTAGATGTTTTGTCATCCTATACCTACACAGCTTAGACAAATCCTTATCGCCTTTTCAAGAACAGCGGAAAATTCACTGAAGTTTATGCCTAATATGAAAATTACTACAAAAAATATTAATAAAAGGTAGCTTTTTCTGACTTCATTCATTTTTTTATTATATTACTAATATTAATTTTTTCAATTTAAAATTATTAAATTTGATGAAATAGGCGTTTCATTTTTAATGATTTGTTTCACAAATATTGTTCTGAATTTTTTCATTAAAAATCAGATATTTGAAATAAAGATTAAATCAAATGATAAAAAAAGCCTTTTTGTGAAACAAATTATTAAAAGAAATTAAAAATAAAAATTCAATTATTTCAGTAATTTGTAAAAATTAAGTTTTGGCATTATAATTGATAATGTAAATGAAAATAAAAGAAAATTAATAGGGGGTGATTTTATGAAAAAAATAGTAGTTTTTTTAGTTGTTCTATCTTTTTTTAGTGTTTCCTATGCTGTCGACGCAAAAAAAGGTGATATCAATAAGGGAAAACAGCTTTACAGAGAAGTTTGCAGGAGTTGTCACGATGGTTCTAAGGCAAAAAAGGTAACACCTATGCATAAGACTACCGCACAGTGGAAAAAATTGTTTGATAATGATATGGCAAGGCTAAAGGAAAAGCATGAAGGCAATGATGCCTTCAACAAGATTAAGGCAGAGGATTTTGACCACATCTATAGGTTCGTACTGGATGGAGCATTAGACTCTGAGCAACCACAGACCTGTGATTAAAAATGGTTACAGGTGTAAGTTTTGGTTTTGATTCAACCTTAATTAATAATTTGGAGGTATTAAGATGAGAAAATGTTTTGTTTTGCTTATGTTAATGTTTTTTACTACCCTTTCAGGAAAGGTTTTTGCACAGGAACAACCAAAGGTTGAAGACTTATTGAAACAGATTAAGCAGTTAAAGTCCGAGCTGGCAGAGATAGAAGACAGGGTATCTGCAACAGAAAGACATACCGTAACAGATAAGGTAAGTTTGGGAATTGATTTCAGAACCCAGGCTATTTCAGCCCATTACAAAGACTTAAGAGGACTACCAGAGTGGGCGAGTTCAATGATGCAGTTATGGGCCTTTAACAGGCTTGCTATTGATGGGACAAAAATTGGCGGAAATCCTATCCCGTCCGGAAGCAGTAGTTATACATTCAATCCAACCTTTTTACAGAAATACGGAGCAACATTGCAACCTATGTTTCCCGCAATGGTCTCTTTAGGATTCGTAAACGGCGGTGCTTTTCTCGATATGAATGGCAACAGTACCTTTGATGCTACAGCTGATCTGCCGGTACTTGGTAATAACTCTCTTGGCAACCCTCATTTTTCAGGCACCTTTGGTGCAACTGACCTCGCTAAGTATCAGGGAATGTTTAAAAGCATAGCACCACAGAAATATGATTCCAACAATGATATTATGTTTACTAACAGACTGAGAGTTAACCTGGATTCTAAGGTCTCAGATAATCTTTCTTTTTCTGGCAGACTTGCCATGTATAAGACCTGGGCAGATGCGTCAGGTGTAAAATTTTATAATGGCAATATGAATACAATGAATATGGATGGTAATGATGTTTCCGTTCCTACCGATGATTTACTTAAGGTAGAAAGGGCATATTTTGTTTATAAAAACAGGTGGGGTAAGGTAGACTGGCATCTGTCCTTTGGCAGAAGACCCGCAACAGATGGTCCGCCTCTGGAGCTTAAGGCAAACTCAGAGGTTGGAGGCTCTCCCCTCGCCCATATTATAAACTGGCAGTTTGATGGTGCCTCCTGGGGGTTTGAGCTTGAAGAGTTAACGGGTATTCCCGGTGCATCTTTTAAGCTTTGCTATGGTGTAGGCTTTGAGTCGGGGGTAGGCAACTCCTATTCCTTAACTTCTCAGAATAATGTAAAAGATGTTCATATGCTTGGTTTTATTGCAAAGCTATATGACAACAAGAACACAAAGGTTGCTGTAAACTACGCCCACGCCTTTGATATTACCGATGGTTTTACAGGAACAGTGATCATGCCTTTTACGATAAATGCCCTTGATATTGATGGTAATGGTGTTTTTGATGAGTACTATCTAAACCCAAACTGGGGTGGTTATGTATCCCGTATGCAACCTACCGCAAATATTGGTTCTATGGATATGGTAAACGTTCTCTATCAGTCAAAGGTTAAAGACATTAACTATTTTGTCTCTTTGGCATTGAGCAATACAAATCCCGACGGCAGATCCATGAACCCGATGATGCAGTTTATGGGACAGGACGCATTGTTAAACGATAACGGCGAACAAAAATCAAGAACAGGCTATTCTGTCTGGGCTGGGATCAAGGCACCAGTTACAGTTACTAAAGGTCAGTTAGGGCTGGAATATAACCATGGTTCCAAATACTGGCTTAACTTTACAGGTGCAGAAGACAATGTGGTAGGCTCTAAGATTGCAGTAAGAGGAGATGTTTACGAAGTTTATTATATTCAACCAATCACTGGTAAAAACTTCTTTTTAACTCTTGGTGCCCAGCTTTATGATTATGATTATACAAATAGCGGTAGTCCGTTGGGTGCACCTAAGAAGATATCAGATGTGAATGCATTGGATAGTCTGATGCCTGTAGCAGACAAGATCAATGTTTATTATGCATCTCTTACCTATAGGTTCTAACTGAATAGTTACAGGTTTAGGTTATGGTTGGTCAGTTTCTCCATAGCCTAAACCTAAACTTTAACTAAATGGTATTTAGTCTTTAAGGAACAAGCAATTTTAAATTATTTAATGTTTTTGGAGGCAATTAAATGAAGAAGTATCTGATTTTTATTTTGTTGGCAATGTTTACGTTAGTAAGCATTGGCTATTCACAAAGGACCGGAGAGGGGGTGTACAAGGAAGAAGGTGAAAACCCCCATGAAGGATATGTAAAGAGTTTTGAGGGAACTAAAACCTGTCTTGAATGTCATGAAAAAGAGGCGAAGGACGTTTTTCATAGCACCCATTATCAGTGGAAGACCGACACATCAGATGTAGTTGGTGGTTCAGGAAAGAAACTTGGCAAAATTAACGTCATCAATGACTTTTGCACGGGACCATGGATTAACTGGATATTTGATATTAAAAATAAAGGTGGAAAGATAGTTACCAATGGTTGTTCTAAATGTCATGCGGGACTGGGGCTTATGCCCTCTGAGACAATGTCACAGGAACAGCTGGAAAACATCGATTGTCTTATATGTCACGCCCCCGGTTATAACAGAAAGGTTGTGAATGATAACGGAAAGCTGAGATGGGCACCTGCCGATGAAAAGGATGTTTTGTTAGTGAGGGCACAAAATGTTCAGAAACCTAAAAAAGGTATGTGTTTGAGATGCCACGCGGGAGCGGGTGGTGGATTCAATTTTAAAAGGGGTGATATTGAAGCGGGTATGGTAAAGGCAGATAAAGACTTAGATGTTCATCTGGCAGGTGGGCTAAATTGTGTTGATTGCCACAAGAGTAAAGAACACAGGATTTCCGGAAGAGGTGTTGACCTGGCAGGAAGGGACAACAATGAGTTCAGACCTACATGTGATACTAAGGATTGTCATGGTAATAAACCCCATAGTAAGAATGTCCTTAACAAACATACCGCTTCTCTTGATTGCACCGTTTGTCATATCCCTGAGTTTGCTAAAAGAGAAAAAACTGATATGGAAAGAAACTGGGCACATCTTGAGTATTTAAAAGATGCCGACAAATATGAGCCGGAGATAAAATTTCAGAAGAATGTAATTCCCGTTTATGCCTGGTGGAATGGCAGATCTTTCATAAATGACCCTGAAAAACCTATTAAAGACACCAAGACAATCTTTAAGATGGCAAAGCCGGATGGGAGTATAAAGGATACAAAATCAAAAATCTATGCCTTTAAACTTCATAAGGCAAATCTGCCCTATGACACAGAAACAAAAAGATTAATTCCTGTTGCAACCGATATTGCTTTTCTAGAAGGGAATGTAGATAAGGCAATAAAGGAAGGTGCAAAAAGGGCCTTTGGAAAGGAACTGCAAAGGTATGATTTTGTTAAAACGGAAAGATATATGGGAATATTCCATGGAGTCTCACCAAAGGAAAAGGCTCTGAAATGTAATGATTGTCATTCGGAAAAGGGAAGAATCGATTTTAAAGCCTTAGGTTACAAGGGAGACCCGATGAAAGTTGGTGGCAGATTTTCTAAGAAGTAGTTATTAGAGTTATCATGTTTTGGGTGTAAGGTTTGAGTAAAGATTAATATGACCTCTGCCAAGCACCCAAAACTTTATTTTTATACTCAGCCAATCATCCCAAGCCTTTTAATAAATTATCTGGTAATTATGCCAGGGAAGTTCTTTTGAGACCTCAATTAAGATATCTTTCTTGGTATTTTTCTTTATTGCGTCTATTATCTTTTTCTCTTCACCGAATAACAGGTCTCCGATTTCTCTTCCGACTCTTACGAGAATTCTCTGGGTGGTAGCTTTTGAGATAGCCTTGAGGAGCTCTCTGTAAATAGCTAAACAGATTGTCTTTTTAGATAATACAAAGCCTTTGCCTTCACAAAAGGGGCATGTTTCGCCAAGTATCTTAGAGAGACTGTTTCTCAGTCTCTTTCTTGTAAGCTCTACAAGACCCAAGTCAGACATCGGATTGAGAAAAATTTTTGTTCTGTCTCTGAGACATTCCGATTCAAGAAGTTTGAATACCTTTTCTTTATTTTTCGGATCTTTCATATCTATAAAGTCAATTATTATTATCCCGCCTATGTTTCTTAGTCTTAACTGATAGGGGATCTCTTTGGCTGCCTCCAAGTTTGTCTGCAATATGGTGGTTTCTAAGTTATCTTTACCTATAAATCTGCCGGTGTTTACGTCTATTATTGTAAGAGCCTCCGTCTCATCAATTACTATATAACCACCGGATTTCAGCCATATATATCTTTCAAGGGCCTTTGTAATTTCCAGTTCAATGCCAAACTTTTCGAAGATCGGTGTCTCATCGGTATAAAGCTCAACATTAATCTGTTCTTCAGGCCAGAACTCCTGAATATAGCTTTTAAGTCTTTCATAGATTTCTTTATTGTCTATGACAATCTTTCCGATCTCTTCAGATGGTAAGTCCCTTACGAGTCTGAATGGCAACTCTAACTCCTGATATATAATGGCGGGTGCATTATTTTTTGCCCTTTTTTCCTTTATGTGCTCCCAGAGTCTGAGAAGATAGTTCATATCTCTTTTGAGCTCTGTATCAGATTTCCCCTCAGCTGCAGTCCTTACTATATATCCGGCGGAAGGGGTTCTAAGCTCTTCTACTATAAATTTAAGCCTTTCACGTTCTTTTTCATCCTGAATTTTGTGTGAGATACCAACATGGTCAGAAAAGGGGAGTAATACAAGGTATCTGCCGGGCAGGGCGATGTTTGTAGTTACCCGTGCACCCTTTGTGCCAACAGGACATTTTTCCGTCTGAACAAGTATTTCCTGACCTTCCTTAATGAGATCCTGAATTTTTGTGGTGATCAGATGAAAACTATCTTTTAGATACCTTTCTTCTTCTTCAGACTCAATTGCGATCTCAAAGGGATCTTCATCTGTAATTGAATAGGGCTCTAAATCCTTTACATAAAGAAAGGCAGCCTTTTCAACGCCAATATCTATAAATGCCGATTGCATACCGGGAAGAATTCTCAATACTTTTCCTTTGTATATATTACCTATGTTTTCTTTGGTATTTTCCCGCTCTATAAATATTTCAATAGGGGTTCTGTTGTCTAAAAGAACCGCCCTTGTTTCAAAGGGTGTTACATTAATCATCAACTCTCTTGCCAAACCAGCCAATCTCCTTTATAAATACTTTTTCTTTAATTAAATCAAAGTTTGTGACTTCTTCTCCCGCTACCTTCCGGGCATATTCAAGAGGTTTCAACCCACCTGCTGTAACTTTAAGTTTAAATCTAAAGGCGTTATCGAGCTTTTCCAAATCTGTGACAAACTCACTTCGTAAAAAAACCTTCTCGCTATCCTTTCTTTTTACCATAATTTTATCCTCTATGTCAAAAAGATAGGGTTTTTTGCAATAGATCTGGAAGCATTCCGAAAGTACATCAAGGGATTTATCGGTTTCTGTTTCAACAATATCAATTAAGTTTATGCCATCAATAATCTTTGATTTAAGTATCTCTAAATTTTTATCATTTATCGGACGTTCTGTTTCAATCTTTATTGCTTCGCAGTAACTTTCAATTCCCAAAGGTAGGGCCCAGCCGGTATCTATTTTTGGCTGGGGGTTAAAACCTTTTGTATAGGCCAATTTAAAGTCTGATAGTCTCAAAAGTCTGTGCCAAAGTCTCATAATATCAAGATTACCAAGAAATACGGCATCATCTACCTTAGTATAGATAATAAGATATTTTTTTATAACCGAAGGGTTTTTATCCTCTGATTGAAGCTTAATTTCGGTTCCTGATGAGAGTATATTTTTTACTTCCTTAAAATCACAGACACCACAGTTGTTACATATTCCTGATCTGCAATCTTCGGTTATCTCTCCCTGTTTAAATTTATCGTACTCTCTTAGTAAAAATTCCTTTGTTATACCCGTATCAATAAACTCCCATGGCAGGTCAGTGTTTATTGGTTTTTCCTTAAGATAATTTTCATACTCCATATCAAGAGAGTTAAAGGCATTTTGCCATATTGCAAAATTAAACCTTTCATCCCAGGCATCAAGAATTGATCCCTTCTTGTAGGCATTATAAATAACCTCGTTCAAGTTTGCATCTCCCCTTGATATTATTCCTTCAAGAATGCTCATATAGGGATTGTGAAGTTTAAGAAAGATCTTTTTTTCTTTGAAAAAGAGGTCTTTCAGTATCTTTTGTTTATCCAATATCTCGTTTAACCCGTTCATTCTTTCCCATTGAAGAGGTGTATGGGGTTTGGGAACAAAGGTAGAAAAAGACAGTGTAATATTTGCCTTATGGGTTTTGACCTTAATTAAGATATCTTTTAAAAACCTCTTTAAATCATAAATTTCGTTTATGTTTTCATCGGGTATGCCTATCATAAAATAAAGCTTGATATTAAGCCAGCCCTCTTCCAGTGCGGTTAATATATCGCTTTCTAATTTTGAAAAATCGATATTTTTGTTAATCTTTTTTTGCATTGAGAAAAAACTTTCCGGTGCTATTGTAAATCCTGTCTTTCTTATCTCTTTTATCTTCTCGGCAATTGTGTTTTTAACACTGCCTACCCTTAGAGAAGGTAATGATATAGAGGCCTTCTTTTGGATACTTAAGTGATAGAGACAGTGAAACAGCTCAGAAAAGCAGGAATAATCAGATGTGCTTAGTGATGAAGGAGAAAACTCGTCAAAACCTGTATCTTCAATACCTTTTTTGAAATAATTATAAATTGAGTCGAGATTTCGTTCTCTGTAGGGTCTTTGAGTATATCCTGCAAAGCAAAATCTGCAACCTCTTAAACACCCCCTTGCTATCTCTATGGAAAACCTGTTGAAAGTAGTCTCTACTATGGGGACTAAGTTTGCAGAAGGTTCATATTTATTAAGGTCCTTCACTATCAACTTTTTAATTTTATCTTTCTTTGTATTATGGATTGAAGGAACGTAGATACCATCGGTTTTACTGATCTCTGACAAAAATTTCTCCCTGTTGAAACCAGCAGATAAGAGTATTTCAGTAATTTTATCGAGAATATCTTCACCATCACCGATTACAAACAGATCAAAGAAATCTTTAAAGGGCAGGGGGTTGAAGGCTAAGGCCCCTCCTCCTATTATAAGGGGCATTTTAGCTCTTTCTCTGGCATACAAGCTTATCTGAGATAACTCAAAAAATTTAAGAATGTTTGTCAGGGTAAGCTCATAGGGTAAGGTTATACCCAGTATGTGAAAGTCAAGGGGCGCCTTCCTGTTTTCCATTGAAAGAGGTGGAATTTTTTCCTGCTCCATAATCTTTACAGCATCTTCGGCTGGGAAATAAAACCTTTCACAGAGGGAAAGAGGGTTTTTATTAATGATATTATATAAGACGCTGATTCCTAAGTTTGAGGCACCGATTTCGTATAGATCCGGAAAAAGCAACCCCCACTTAACCTTTATCTTGCTCCAGTCTTTCCTTATAAGATTAAGCTCAGCGCCTATGTATCTTGCTGGTTTCTGACATTTTTTTAAAACCTTTTCTTTGAATATATCATAGTGATTAACCATTATCTTTTTGCTCACTCAGATTATTCCAGTTTGTAAGACAGGCAGAGACCTCTTCTTCGTTATGCATCTCCATGGTAATCCATTTGATATTCTTATCCGGTAAGTTGGAAACAAAAAATCTGAAAGGGAAGGTACCTCTCCCAACGGGGATATGATCGTCTTTGAAACCAAAATTATCATGTATATGAAGGGAAAAAAAATATTTACCCATCTCTTCCAACCAGCTTTTTAGAGATGTTCTTGAAAAGATGTTGAAATGTCCGGTATCAAAACAATGGCCTAAGTAGGGGGAAGAAAAATGTTCAAGCAGTTTTTTCAGATTTTCGTAACTTTCTTCAAAGATGTTTTCTACCGCAAGGTATATCTTTAATTGTTCAGCCTTTTTTAATAGGGGTTCGATATTTTTGGTGATATTTTTAAACCAGCTACCTTGATCATCTAAATATCTGAAGGGGTCGTAACCCGGATGGATTACAACACCAACCGCATTGAGTATTTTAGCAAAATCAAGCGTTTTCAGCATTCTTGATATAACAATTTTTGATATCTCTTCATCCTTTGCAGAAAGGTTTATATCAAGAAAGGGTGAATGGATAGAAGGAATAAGGTTTTTTTCTTTTAATTTCTGAGAAATCTCTTCTAACTCTCTGTAATCAAAGTTTTCAAAATCACCACCTTCAAAATAAAACTCAGGCTGAAGATTAAGCTGTATAAGTTTTGTTAAGTATTTTCTTCTCGATTTGTAAGGTAGGTGAACATTAACTTTTACCATATGCCATATCCTCCAGTGTGGTTAGATGTTCCTCACTCCCTAAGGCTATAAAGACATCTCCTGCATCAATTTTATATTTTGGTTTGGGGTTAAACTCCATAGTTCCATCGGATTTTTTTATTGCTATAATTATTGAACCAGTTATCTCTCTAATCTGGCTTTCCATAAGGGTTTTGCCCACCAGCTTTGAGTTTTGTGATATCAGTATCTCTTCCATCTTGAGAACACCTTTATGTGCCTTTCCTCCAACCGCTATTTCTATAAAATCAAGGACACTTGGCTTTAATACCGCTAAAGCCATTCTCTCACCACCAATTATGTAGGGGGAAATAACCTTGTCCGCTCCTGCCTTATACATCTTTTGTTCGGAAGACTCCTCTGCAGCCCGTGCAATAATATATAATTTTGGGTTTAGTTGCCTTGCAGTTAAAACTATATAAACGTTGTCAGCATCAGAAGAAACAACGCTTATAAGACCCTTTGCGCGTTCCACTCCCGCAAAGGTTAACACCTCTTCTCTTGATGAGTCGTCAAGAATATATAGATAATCCTCGTTTTCCAAATGGGTTTCTAATGCAGGGTTTTTATCAATAACAACAAACGGTATCTTTTCTTCTTTCAACTTTTTGCATATATAACTGCCCATTCTGCCATATCCACATACAATATAGTGGTCTTTAAGCTTTTCCAACATTTTTTTCTTCCTCCTAAAAATCCATACCTGCTTTAACTCCCCCTCAACTATAATCGATGTGATTACTGAATATCCGTAGGCAACTGTAGAAACGCCGAACAGTATAAGAAAGGAGTTAAAAATCTTGCCGTAGCTTGAAAGTTCCTTTATCTCTCTGTATCCAACCGTAGATATAGTTATAACGGTCATATAGAAGCTGTCCAGGAGAGCCATATCTTCAAGAAAATGAAAACCAAAGGTTCCAAGTAAGAAGATACTTAATATAATTATTACTACAATCTGTAATTTTTTGATTATAAAGGCATATTCTTTTGTCATTGTTAATCATTTATTTTATACTATAAGGAGATATTAGGCAATAGAACTGACAAAATCTTTAAAAATATAATGAGGAGCTGTGAAGGTTAATTAAAATGAGAGTTATTTCTGGTAGCTTAAAAGGAAGAATATTAAAGAGTCCCGAAGGTATCAGACCTTTGACAGATATGATAAAAGAGGCTATATTTAATATTCTTCAATTTGAGAATTGGGAATACCTGAGTGTTCTTGATTTATTTGCAGGCTCGGGAAACTTTGGAATTGAGGCATTAAGCAGAGGGGCGAAATCGGTGATGTTTGTTGATAAAAACCCGGTGAGCAGAATATTTATTGAAAAAAACATTAATGACGGAAGCTACGATTATAAAATTTTAACAGGTGATGTCTTCAGCATAATAAAAAAACTTTTCAAAAAAAACTTAAAATTTAATATAATTTTTGCAGATCCTCCATTTGATTTGTTTTTAGGTAATAAGATTTTGAAAGAGTTATCATTAAATAACCTGCTTGAAGAGAAAGGAATGATAATTTTAAGGGTCAGAGATAAGGAAAATATTGATTTCCCAGAGGGGTTTGAGATAGACAAGAGAGTATATGGTGATTCAGTTATATATTTTTTAAGAAAGGTAAGTAGATGAAAAAAGTACTTTTGTCTATATTAGTTATCATTTTTTTAATTCCAGACTTATCTCACTCAAAAAAACCAGAAGCAGATATCTCTGCAAAAGCCCAGAAGTTTTATGATGACTTTATGGATATGGCAAGTTATGGCAGGAAGAGAGATTTTTATGATAATTATATCGATTTCAGAGAGTTGACCTTTGATGAGTTTTCAAAGATAATAGACGAATCGGACATAAAGATAGAAGGTTCCTATAAATCAAAACTTATCTCATGGGAAGCCAAAGGCAATGAGGTTGAGGTATTTCTTAAGTTAGCAGTAAAAAGGCTGAAAAGGCCGGAAAACTATGAAAAAAATATAAAGATTGTTCTAAAAAAGAAAGATGATTCCTTAATCCTTTCGAAAAAAGAGCTGTTAAAAATTTATACCGGAAAAAGGAGCAAGAAAAGATGATTGCCATATACCCGGGGTCTTTTGATCCAATTACAAATGGTCATTATGATATTATTGAAAGGAGTTGTAAGATCTTTGATAAGGTTATAGTAGGGGTGGCCTATAACTCAGAGAAATCGGGCCTTTTCACTCCTCAGGAAAGGGTGGAGATAATAAAGGAAGTCTTTAAAGGTAATGACAAGATTGAGGTTGATAGGTTTAACGGGCTCCTTGTTAATTATGTTAAGGAGAGAAATATTAAGGTTATAATAAGAGGGCTTAGAGCGGTTTCTGACTTTGAGTATGAGTTTCAGATGGCTTTGATGAATAAAAAGCTATGGGGAGATGTTGAGACCGTCTTTATGATGAGCTCCGAAAATTATATGTATGTTAGCTCAAGAATCGTTAAAGAAATCTTTAGTTTAGGTGGTTGTATTAAGGATCTTGTTCCTGAGATTGTAAGGGTACACTTAGAAAGAAAGTTAAGAGAGATAAAAAACAAACAGGAAGGAAGGTTATGAAAAATATTTTCGCAAAAAGAGTATCAAAGCTCAATCCGTCTCCTACCCTTGCCTTAGACGCAAAAATTAAAGATATGATTAAAAATGGTATTGAAGTCATCAGTTTTGGAGTTGGAGAACCAGACTTTGATACCCCTCAGTATATAAAAGAGGCAGGAAAGAAGGCTATAGACGAAGGATTAACGAAATATACACCTGCAGGCGGGACAGAAAGTCTTAAAAGGGCAGTTTGTATGTGGTATAAAAGGGAGTATGGGGTAGATATTAACCCATCAATGGTTGTGGTATCAAACGGAGCCAAACACTCTCTTTTTAATATCGCCCTTGCATTAATTGATCGAGGCGATGAGGTTATTATTCCTTCCCCCTACTGGGTATCTTATCCCGAACAGGTTTCTCTTGTTGGTGGCAAGCCCGTTTTTATCAAGACAACTATAGATGACAACTTTAAGGTAACACCAAAAAAACTGAAGGAAAGTATAACCGATAAGACAAAGGCTATAATAATCAGTTCACCTTCAAATCCTACCGGTGCGGTTTATTTTAAAGAGGAGCTCTCAGAAATACTTAAGATAGCAAAGAAATATAATTTTTATCTTATCTTTGACGAGATTTATGACAAGCTTGTTTATGATGAAAAATTTTATTCAATACTTGAGCTTATTAAAGACGATAAAAATTTAAAAGACAGGGTAATAGTAGTTAATGGTGTTTCAAAAAGCTATGCTATGACAGGTTGGAGAATTGGCTATACCATCTCTAATGATAAGTTAGCAAAGGTTATGAATGATATTCAAAGTCAGACCACTTCAAACCCGTCATCGATCTCTCAGAGGGCTGCAGAAATTGCTCTGACCGAGAAGACCGATGATTTGAAAAAAATGGTATCAGAGTTTAAGAAAAGAAGAGATTTAATCTTTAAACTTATCTCTGATATCCCCGATGTGAGGGTCCATAAACCTGAGGGGAGTTTTTATATATTTCCGGACTTTTCTAAATATTTAGGAAGAAAAGATGGTAAAAAAGTAATTAAAACTACTCTTGATCTTGCCGATTATCTCCTGCAGAATGCCAAATCAGGAGTTGTCCCCGGTGAAGCCTTCGGTGCCCCCGGCTATCTTAGGTTTTCCTTTGCAAACTCAAGTGATAAGATTAAGAAAGGAATAGGAAATATTAAAGAGGCGTTACTCAGGCTTTTGTAAAAAGATTTCTCCTTATTTTCATCGTATCTCCGGGAGTAATTACATTTGTATTTTTTGTTATCCTCTGTTTAAATTTAAATAGGATAAAAAAACAGGAGGTGACAAATGCTTAGTAAAGTTCTTATAGCAACCGATCTTTCAGGAACATCCTATAACATGGTTCAATCTCTTAAAGAGTTGAAAAAATTTAATGTTTCCAATCTAATTCTTACCCATGTTATTGATTTAAAATATTCTGCCATTGTACCTACGGAGCTTAAGGATGAGTCCCTTATGCTATTAAACAAAGAGGCGGAGATATTAACCAATGAGGGTTTTAATGTAACGGTCGATTTAAGGGTAGGTACCTGCTGGAAAGAGATATTGGATTCCGCTAAAGACAACAAAGCTTCAATGGTCATAATCGGTTCCCATGGAAAAAGCATAGCGAAAGAGATTGTTTTAGGTAGTGTTACATCGGAACTCATAGAAAACGCTAATCTGCCCGTTCTTGTTCTTAAGATGAGTGATTTTGATACAGAGAAAAAGGCAAGATTCACCTCCATAAAAATATCTCATCTTTTTGATAATGTTCTTTTTGCTACAGACTTTTCATCGGAAACAGGGGGGGCAAAAAAGTTCCTCAAGGACAATAAAAATTTCATAAAAGAGCTTACCATCGCCTATGTTCAGGAACCTATTATACTTGAACAACCCATCGAGTTTGATATAACAGAGTTGGATGCAATAGCTCTGAAAAGACTTGAAGACATTGAAAAAGAGATAGAAATAACATCAAAAAGGGAGTTACTGCACGGACTTCCTTCCTTAGAGATTACAGACTTGATAAATAATGGTAATTTTTCCCTTGTTGTTATGGGGACCCGTGGGTTAGGACTGGCTTCCCGGCTTCTTTTGGGAAGTACATCCCGATATGTAATCAGACATTCAAAAACACCTATACTGATTGTTCCCCAGACAAAATAAGAAGGAGATATAGATGCTTAAATGTGAAAGTTGCGGTGCCTTACTTAAGCCTAAAAACCCCTTTTTAACCGTTGATATAATAATAGAAGTGGAAGACGGAGTTGTACTTATTGAGAGGAAAAATGAGCCCTATGGATGGGCTATACCCGGTGGTTTTGTTGATTACGGTGAGACCGTGGAAACGTCGGCAAAAAGAGAGGCTAAAGAGGAGACTAATCTGGATATAGCCAATCTTTTTTTGTTTGGCGTTTATTCGGATCCTAAAAGAGACCCCCGATTTCATACCGTATCTGTGGTTTTTGTAGCTACTGCCAGAGGTGACCAGCTCATTGCAGGAGACGATGCGAAAAATGCTAAAATTTTTAAAGAGAATGAGCTACCAGAAAATATAGTCTTCGACCATAAAAAGATATTGAAGGATTATTTCAGGTGGAAGAGGTCATGGATATGACCTTTTATTAAAGCCTTGTAAGTTTTATAATTCCATCGTTTGTTCCAAGAAGGAGTAATATATCGTCTTCTTTTATCTTGTCTTCTCCTGAGGGGTTTATGATAAGGTCATTGCCTCTTCTGATAGCTAAAATATTAACATTAAAGCTTTTTCTGAGCTGAAGTTCCTTTAATGACTTATCTACAAAAGATTTCGGGGTGTTTATCTCAAAAATTCCGTGTTTTGGTGTCAGGGGTATCTCTTCAAGTACATTTTTCATAAGCAAGGAGTGGGAGACTCTTATTGCCATATCTCTTTCAGGATAGACAACCCTTGTAACACCAATTTTTTCGAGAAGTTTTCCGTGTAATGGTGTTACCGCCTTTGCAATGATATTTTTTATGCCCAAATCAATAAGAACCATAACTACTATAAGGTTTGCTTCCACATTCTGACCAATACTAACAATTGCAACATCAACGTTTGCTATCCCTGCCTCTTTCATCGCCTTTTCATCCATCGCATCAAGGATATAAGTTTGAGTTACAAAATCTGAAAGTTCACGAACATTCTCTTCTTCTCTGTCGATGGCTATTACTTCTGCACCAAGCTCAGCTAATGTCTTGGCTACATGAAAGCCAAATCTTCCCAATCCTATTACTGCAAATGTTTTTTTCATATCAGTATCCTCGCTTCTGGATATTTAATTCTTGCCTCTTTTGGCTTTTTTGACAAAGCAATTACAAAGCTTATCAGCCCTATCTTTCCGATAAACATCGTTGCCATTATAATAATTTTACCAAGAACGGTAAAGTTTGCCGATAAACTCAAAACATCGCCATTTCCGACAGAAAGACCAACCGTTGAAAAGGCAGAGATTACCTCGAAGAGGGAACGAGTAAAGGTAACATTTTCAAGTTTGCTAATAAAAATTGCGACAAAGGTAATGTAAAGAAAAGAAAAACTAAAGATAACAAGAGCTTTATATACCTGTTCAACGTTTATCTTCCTGAAATTGAAGTTAACGGTATTGCTTCCTTTTACATAGTTTACTATTGCCAGGAAAATTACTGTTATAGTTGTAGTTTTTATACCACCGCCTGTTGAGCCCGGCGATGCACCGACAAACATAAGTGCAGACATAATACTTAGTGTTGCATCGGTAAAACCAGACAAATCTACTGTATTAAAACCAGCAGTTCTTGTGGAGATACTATGGAACAGGGCGGAAATTATTCTGTCGATCCAGTTATATTTCCATAAACCGGAGTTATTGGAATATTCAAAGATGATAATAAGCATAGCACCAAAAAAAATTAGGTATAGAGAAGAAAAGCAGGCAATAAGAGAATGATTTGATATCCTTTTAACCTCTTTTCTTAAAAAGAGATAAAAGTCATTTATAACAAAAAACCCAAGCCCGCCTATTATTATTAAAGAGGCTATGGTGACATTAACTATCAGGTTATGTTGATAGTCCAACAGATTATTGGGAAAAAGAGAAAATCCCGCATTGTTAAAGGCAGAAATAGAATGAAAAATACTGAGCTTGATTGCGGAAAATATGTTATTGCCCCTTAAAAAACCAAAAAAAAGAATTATTGCCCCTAACATCTCGATAATTATTACAAATAAAAAAACCCTTGTCAGGAACCTAATCAAACCACCCGCTCCGGGATAGTTGAGAGATTCTGCAAGAATAAGTCTGTCTTTAAAACTTATCTTCTGTCTGAAGGTTAGAAGAAAGAAGGTGGTAAAGGTCATATATCCTAAACCGCCTATATGTATGAGCAAAAGGATAATAAACTTACCGAAGGGAGTAAAATCCTTTGGAGTATTCAGAACAATTAAGCCCGTATCAGTTATAGCGGATACAGTTGTAAATAATGCGTCTAAGTAATTGATGGGTTTAGTTGTTGAAATCGGCAGGAATAAAATAACGGAACCCAAAAAGATAATTAAAAGATAGGATAATAAAATAATCCTTGGTGGTGAAGAAAATATATCATCGATGAATTTTTTTATTACCATAGCATTTTATTTTAAAACCTTTAAGTTTTTTTGCAACCGTTAATTGAAAAAAAGATAAAAATATGACAGTATAAAGATATGAAAAATATCGTTGAAGGATCTGACATAGTTAAAAATTATGGCTCCTTTCCTGCGCTGAGGGGGATAAACTTTTTTGTAAAAGAAGGAGAGATTGTAGCTTTTTTAGGGCCTAATGGTGCAGGAAAAACTACGTTGATTAAACTAATCACCTGCACCTCAAAGATAACAAGTGGCAGGCTTTCGGTTTTTGGCAAAGATATATCAGGTAATGAAAGATTTATAAAATCCATGATAGGAGTTGTTCCACAGGATAACAATTTAGATCCCGATTTTACCGTTGAAGAGAATCTCTTTGTTTACTCAAGATATTTTTTCATGAAAAAAAATTACGCAAGAAAGATCATCGATGATTTATTAAGTTTTGTCAGTCTCAGTGATAAAAAAGATGTTAATGTTCAGGATTTATCTGGTGGGATGAAAAGGAGACTGATTATTGCAAGAAGTTTAATAAATGATCCTCAGTTAGTTATTCTTGATGAGCCGACAACAGGTCTCGATCCTCAGGCAAGAAGACATATATGGGAGAAAATTATTGAGCTTAAGAGGATGGGAAAGACAGTAATACTTACAACCCATTATATGGAAGAGGCAGAAAGTCTTTGTGATAGAGTATATATAATGGATTTGGGAAAGATAATTCTTGAAGGAAGTCCAAAGAACCTTATAGAAAACTATTTGGGAGAAGAAACAGTTGAGATTTTTAACTGTGAGGAGAGACTGATATCTTCTTTTCCCGGGAAGAAGACCTTTTTTAAAGACAGGGTCTACATACATCACAAAGACAAAAGGGAGATATTAGAAAGGCTTATGGCACTTTGTAACGATGCACAATTTGTTGTAAGGCCGTCAAACTTAGAAGACCTCTTTATATATCTGACCGGAAAGGAACTAAAAGAGTAATGCTTAGATTTGGTTTTATACCTGTTTGGAAAAGAAACAGAGATGTCTTTATTAAACTTTTTTGGGTAAATTTTTTATTACCGCTTTTAGAACCGGTCTTTTATATCTTTGCCTTCGGATATGGATTAGGTGCCTTTGTGAGAGAGATAAACGGTTTTCCATATAAAGTGTTTATTACCCCTGCGATTATTTCTATGGCGGTCTTAAACTCATCGTTTTTTTATACCACCTATTCGAGTTTTGTTAAGATGATATTCCAAAAAACATTCGATGCAATTATAGTAACACCTGTAAGTATTGAAGATGTAGTGATAGGTGAAATTTTATGGGGGACAACAAGAGGTATTGTTAGTGGATTGATTGTAATGACACTATTTCTTATACTTGGTCTTATAAAGGTATTTCACTTTTTGGTATTTCTGCCTGTAATATTGGTTTTAAGCTTTACCTTCTCAAGTTTAGGTATGTTTTTTACCGCTACTGTAAAAAATATAGAATCTTTTAATTTCCCTATTTTCCTATATTTCACTCCAATGATGTTTTTCTCGGGAACATTTTTTCCTTTGAGTAATATCGATGAGAAGGTAGTTTTTACTAGCAAAATTATTTTTCCTTTGTCCTTCAGTGTAGATGCTTTAAGAAGTAGTTACCTCGACTTTACCCTTGCTAAACTATTTTTGGGTTTTGTTCCTGTAATACATGGTTTAGTGTTTTTCCTAATGTCAATAAAAATTATGTCTAAAAAACTGATAAAATAGGGGGATTAGTGAATATTTCTGATGATTTGAGAAAAACCTTATTGTTTTCAGGGCTTTCAGAGGAGGATCTGAAAGAAATTGCTAAGATAGTGATAGTTAAAGAGTATCCAAAAAAATCTATTATCTTTTCTGAAGGAGATGAGGCAAAAGGTTTCTACATTCTCCTGTCGGGGATGGTTAAGATTTATAGAATTTCCACCGATAGCAGAGAACAAATCTTACATATTATCAACCCCGGAGAAACCTTTGCTGAAGCGGCTATTTTCATAGGAAAAAACTATCCTGCCTTTGCGGAGACCATACTGGATAGCAGGTTAGCCTATATTGACAAAAAAATTTTTTTAAAGACCCTTGAAAAAAACTCCAAGATAGCATTAAATCTGATAATAAGTTTATCGATGCTTTTAAAGAAGGTAGTTGATCTTGTTGACAATGTCTCTCTTAAAAATGTCGATGCCCGACTGGCAGAGTTCCTCATAGAGGAAGCCATAAGAAAAGGTAAAAAGATTGACGATTATATAGAGATTGAGCTAAATATTACAAAGACTGAACTTGCCAAGAAGTTAGGGACAGTAAACGAGACCCTCTCAAGATCTTTAAGAAAGTTAAGAGAAAAAGGGATAATTGATGCTGAAAAAAATAAGGTTTACATCTTCGAGCTTGAGAAACTTCAGGAGATAAAAACCTTAGGAAGTCTTAGGATTGATTAAACAATAATTTTCTTTGACAGAATTTAAAGTAAGTTTAATAATAAATAAAAGGGCGATTAACTCAGAGGGAGAGTGCTACCTTCACACGGTAGAAGTCACTGGTTCGAATCCAGTATCGCCCATTTAAAGCCATCGGGGGGATTTGAACCCCCGACCTGCTGATTACGAATCAGCTGCACTGCCACTGTGCTACGATGGCATTGCTAAAAATTATATCATAAAACCTTTATTTTTTAAATTTTTTATAAAAGGTTTCTAACAATAAAAAAGCCGAAGGTTAAGCCTTCGGCTTTTTCGTAACTGAATTGTTTTGCCGATATTAATACTCAGGCATTGGAGGCATTGCAGGAGCTTTTTTCTCCTCTGGCTTCTCGGTAATCATGCACTCGGTAGTAATTAAGAGACTTGCTACCGATGCTGCGTTCTGCAGGGCAGTTCTTGTAACCTTTGTTGGGTCAATGATACCTGCCTTCATAAGGTCTTCATATTTTTCATCACCTGCATTGAATCCATAGCCGTCTTTACCTTCCTTTATTTTTTCTACCACAACAGAGCCGTCAAAACCTGCATTCTCAGCAATCTGTTTAGCGGGCTCAATTATAGCCTTTTTAACAATATCAACACCGAGCCTCATCTCGCCTTCTAATTTGAGTTTCTCTAAATCGGGTAAGGTTCTGATTAATGCGACGCCACCGCCGGGAACTATTCCTTCTTCAACGGCTGCTCTTGTTGCATGGAGCGCATCTTCAACACGGGCCTTTTTCTCCTTAAGCTCTGTTTCTGTTGCAGCACCTACTTTAATTAAGGCAACTCCGCCTGCTAATTTTGCCAATCTTTCCTGAAGCTTTTCTTTATCATAGTCTGATGTGGTTTCCTGAATCTGAACCCTGATCTGCTTAATTCTTGCCTCTATATCCTCTTTTTTGCCTGCACCGTCTATAATTGTGGTATTGTCTTTGTCAACTACCACTCTTTTTGCCCTTCCTAAGTCTTTAAGAGTAGCGTTTTCTAACTTAAACCCTGTCTCTTCTGAAAGAACCCTTCCTCCTGTAAGAATTGCAATATCTTCTAACATAGCCTTTCTTCTGTCACCAAATCCGGGAGCCTTAACGGCACAGCAACTTAATACTCCTCTTATTTTGTTAACAACGAGAGTTGCCAATGCTTCACCCTCAACCTCTTCAGCAATAATTATGAAAGGCTTGCCAGCCTTGGCTATCTGCTCAAGGATTGGCAGAAGGTCTTTCATGGCACTGATTTTTTTATCATAGAGGAGAATGAAAGCATCTTCAAGGACACACTCCATTCTGTCTGCATCAGTTACGAAGTATGGAGAGAGGTATCCTCTGTCAAACTGCATACCTTCCACTACTTCTAAGGTAGTCTGCATTCCTTTTGCCTCTTCAACAGATATGACACCCTCTTTACCTACTTTTTCCATTGCTTCTGCAATGATATTACCTATTTCAGGGTCATTGTTTGCAGATATTGTCCCTACCTGAGCGATCTCTTTGTGGTCTTTTGTTGGTTTGCTCATTTTCTTTAATGAATCTACCACTACCTCAACTGCCTTATCGATACCTCTTTTAAGTTCCATTGGGTTATGGCCTGCAGCTACTAATTTTGCACCTTCTCTAACTATTGCCTGTGCAAGGATTGTGGCGGTTGTGGTTCCATCTCCCGCAACATCAGATGTCTTGCTTGCAACCTCTCTTACAAGCTGAGCACCCATATTTTCGAACTTATCGGGTAGTTCAATCTCTTTTGCTACAGTAACACCATCTTTTGTGATTGTTGGTGCGCCAAAGGACTTGTCAATTACAACATTTCTGCCTTTGGGACCTAATGTTACCTTTACTGCCTCTGCGAGGATATTTACTCCTCTGATCATTGCTTCTCTTGCATCATAACCAAACTTAAGCATCTTTGCTGCCATCTATCATTCCTCCTTTCAATTTTTTAATTTTTTTTTATTTTTTTTCGATAATACCAAGAATATCATCTTCTCTCATAATGAGATACTCTTCGCCATCAATCTTAATCTCATTGCCTGCATATTTACCGAATATTACGATGTCGCCGACCTTAACTTCCATAGGTATCTTCTGACCATTTTCGAGTATTCTTCCGTTACCTACCGCGATTACCTCTCCTTCCTGTGGTTTTTCTTTTGCGGTATCGGGTATTATAATACCGCTTTTTGTCTTTTCTTCTTCAGGTAGTCTTTTGACAATAATTCTGTCGTGTAGTGGTCTTACTTTGCTCATAGTGCACCTCTCCTTTCTATAGTTTTTTTTGTTTGTTAGCACTCAAAACTTTTAAGTGCTAATAAGATAATTACTCTTTAGGTTTTTGTCAAGAGGGGGGATAAAAATTTTTTTTAATCTCTTAAATGTTCCTGAACTTCTATGTCTTGCCAGGTAGCACTTACAGTGCCGACAATAATAACTTTCTGATTAGTTTCTTCGTCAACAGGTTTTTGGGATAGATCATAAATTTTAGGTTTCTCCAGCTTGGTTCCGAATATGTCATAAATTACCTTGATTACCGGTTCATCGGGCGATGAAGGGTTGGGGCTTGATACTATAGCTGTTTCTCCTGTATTAAGTTTTACCAGAGTGCCCTGTGGATATATGCCAAGCATTTTTATAAAGGCCTTAAGATAGTTTGGTTCAAAACTAACCCCTGCCATTCTCGTCATAAACTCAAGGGCTTCTCTTGGCTCATGGCATCTTTGATATACCCTGTGGGTTGTCATGGCATCATAGCAGTCACAGATAGAAAGAATCATACTTGCGGGATGGAGTTTATATTCCTTTGTAACCTCCGGATAACCTGTTAGATTGTATTTCATATGATGCTCAAGGGCTACTCTTAATACAACCTCCGATACACCTTCCATTTTTTTCAGTGTTTCGTAACCAGTAACGGGATGTTTTTTCATCTGCTCCCATTCTTCATCGGTTAGCTTATCTGGTTTTAAAACTATTTTAGGGTCAATGGAGACCTTTCCGATATCGTGAAGCATTGCTGCAGTCCCCATCTCTCTTAACAGATCGGGCCTTATCTTTAATGTTTCCCCCAGTGCCAGTGAAAGTATTGTTACATTAACAGAGTGGTGAAAAAGATAGTCATCATAGCTTTTTATAAGGCTTAAACCAATCATTGTCTGTTTATCTTTAAGGACCATATCAACCATTTTTCCGACAACGCTTTTTACCTCATCGGCCTTTGGAATTCTTCCCATCCTGACTTCGGAGATAACATTTTTTACCACATCTATCGCTTCTGTATAGACCTTTTCGGCAGTCTTTTTAATGTCCTCCGATTCAATAGAATGAAAAACAATGTTTTCAGAGAACTCATCGGACAGAATCTCCTCTTTAATTAGGGCAACCTTAGTTACAAAATCTTCCCATTCCTTGAAAGTGATATTTTTTAAAATCTTCAGGTTGTCTTTGTTTTTAACCTTAAAGACATTCATTATATAATCCCACATATTTTCAGAGGGTAGGGGGATATTCTGGACCCAGATTAGACCCTCAATTGATGATATATTCACTTCATCAGATTCTTTGAAAAAGTTTGACAGCATCTCGTAGGATCTTTTTATAGGTTGGGCTACATAAGGATGCCCCTTTGGATAAAAACTGAAGTTTTTCAGAGATGAGTTAAGTTGCTGAATAAAACTTTCGCATTCTTTTAAACTTGGCATATCAGATCCTTATTTTTTGTAAGGCATCGAATGCCTTTTCTCTTATCTCAATATCAGAATCTCTTATGAGTTTCTCAAGAACTTTTTCCGTATCCTGTCCTTTAATCTCAGAAAGTCCTTCTATGGCATTCAGCCTTAATATCTTATTGTTTGCTTTGTTAAAAAAGGTCTTTTTTGTAGCATAATCCTTTAAAACTTCAAAAGCCACTTTATTACCAATCCTGCCTATAGCCAGAAGGGCTTCTTTTTTTATCGATGGATTACTATTTATACTCAACTCGTTAATTATCTCAGGAAGAGAACCTTCATCTTTTAATATTCCTAATGAAAAAATTACTAACTGCTTTACATCATCTCCTTCCTTTTTTAACATCTCTCTAAGGTATTTAAGTGATTCCCTGCCCGGTATCCGGGCTAAAGTTTTGACCAATTCTTTTCTAACCCTAACATCAGGATGATCCATGAGCTTTTTAAGATCCTGAAGGTATTTTTCCTGCCCTGCAAACCCCAGAATGGTGAGCATATTTCTGACTACAAACCATCTCTCGTCATCTAAGTAATATATAACCCTTTCAAAGGCTTTTTCACCTAATTTTGTTATCTCGTTAATTATAAAACGCCTTTCTTTTATATCATTAGAAGATGTAAGCCTTTCCAAGATTACATCAACCGCATTAATTCCCAACACGGAAATAATAGTGTGAATCTTGTTTAGCAGTTCATCCTTTCCCTGATTCGTAATCATTATGTCAATGAGCCTTTTAATTTTTTTCGTGTTAAGTTTGTCTCTGACGAAGGCTTCCGCCTCTTTTCTGATACCGAAAACTACTGAAGTGTCTTTTGCATCAAGGGAAAGATGGTGAAAAATGTCTATGGTAAGTTTGTCATTTTCCTCGCTTCTGTTTACAATATTGTCAATATCTTTTAAATTTTCTATATAAAGGCCAGCATTATTATTTTTCTTGATGTCTGTAAGAGCCGTTTTAATTCTTTCCCATAACTCTTCGTCAGTTTCTTTCTTTTTTTCTGTCTTGCCTGCACCCTCAAAATTTTTATTTATAACATTCAGATTGAGGTCATCCAAACTAAAGACAGGCTTTTCAGATGTTTGATTTTCTGAAGTAATTTCAACGCCTTTTTGTGATTTAATCTCCATATGTTTTGCAAATTGTCTTTCCGATAGGGCAATATTTTCTATATTTCTGCTATCAATAATATTTTCAAGTCCTCCCGCTGAGAATATGGTGTTCATATCCATTGTAAGGATATTGAGAAAATCATATAACTCTTCTCCTGAGACCTTGCAGTTGAAAATTATCCTGTTTACCCTCCTTAAAAAGAGGGTTTGAAGAAACTCTCTGATTAGCGGGTTTGTCAGCGTGACCTTTGTATTCCTGACAAGAAAGTGGTCTTTGGCAATCTCAATCTCCAATCTGTCTCCGGAGCATAGGGTACCTATATCACTGGCGATTTTATTAAGGGCCTTATTAAGGGATGGATGTCCTTCGGGATAGAAAGAAATTACTTTAACTGCTTTGGCAAGGTCAAGGATAATATTCTCGAAAATGGTTATATTAAACATAAATTATTAATTATTGAATTTAACAGAAAAACTCAATAAGGTCAATTGTTTTAGTTACATAAAATTTTTATTGCCTTGAATGCATAATTTTTGTAAAATAAACTTTCTAAATTTTAATGAGAGGTGTGTTATGTCAAGGAACTGTGAGATATGTGGTAAGGGACCTCAGGTTGGCAACAATGTCAGCCATGCAAATAACAAGACAAAAAGGATATTTTATCCAAATTTACAGAACGTAAAGGCGCTTCTGCCCGGCGGGCAGGTGAAAAAGATTAAGGTTTGCACAACCTGCATCAAATCAGGAAAAGTTAATAAGGCGGTTTAGTCTTTACAGGCAACCACCTCTATTTCAATCAATGCACCTTTGGGCAGATTAGAGACCTCAACGGTTGATCTGACAGGGTAGGGTGGGTTAAAAAAGCTCTCATAAACCTTATTCATTCCTGCAAAATCAGATATATTTTTTAAAAAAATTGTTGTTTTAATTACTTCCGCAAGTTTAAACCCTGCTTCTTCAAGGATTGCTGAAATATTCCTAAATACCTGAAGAGTTTGTTCTTCAATGTTTTTGCCTACTATCTCACCACTATCCTTATCTAAAGGTATCTGTCCTGACAAAAACAAGAATCTGTCGCACAAAACTGCCTGAGAGTACGGTCCGATAGGTTTTGGTGCCTTTTCCGTTAAAATCTCTTTTTTCATAAAATCCCCTTTTACGGTCTTGTATTTAATTTCAGCTTTTCTTCAAAGAAATCTTTAAGTAAATCTTTACCTTTCCCAACAATTTTTATTCCTCTCGTCTTTTCTCCTATGTCTTTACTTTTAACAAGATAGACACTTTCTGCCCTTTCAAGCTCAATCCCGCCAAGCTGAGAGGTGCTTGCATAAATGATTATATTTTCCTCGCCAAAAGGTGGTGTTACCTCAAGCTCAAACCTATCTGGTCCCGATGGTATCTCATAAACTACCCCACCCTGAAAATAGTTGTCTTCTCTATAGGGGTTTGGCAAAATCTGTATTAAATTACCATCTGCCTGTTTATATACAATTCTTGCATAAAAGGGCTTGTTACCCTTGAAATAAATTTTTATCTTCTCTCCCTTTTTAAACTCTCCCTTCTCAGTCCAAACCTTAACTTTCAGCGGTAAAGAGGGATCATCAAGTTCTTTTGCTT
>JAOAGA010000040.1 GCA_026415985.1 Pseudomonadota bacterium
AGGCACTTCCCCCAATCGAGGTATGGGAAAAAAATACTTTTTTCCTCCAAAGGGATTAATTGAGCACCCTTCTCCATCTTTTTTTCCACAAGGTTTTTAAGATGAGTATTAAAAGAATTAATTATTTCTAAAGGTTTATCTTCCCCTGACGTCAGGATCTCACAGAAAACCTTTTCAATAGTCCCAGCGATCTCTAATCTATCAAGTTGAGTTGAAACCTGATTCCAGTATCTGTCAAAAAGTTCCTTATATTCATCATTATCAATGAGAAAAATATTGGGTACAAAATAAATTTTTCTTTTATCTTTATAATCCCCTGCTTCAGGTCTTTCTATCTTTCCTAACTCAGCCATAGTTTAATTCTATCTAATCAACTCTTTTTTTTCAACATATCTTTTTAAAGAAAGTTTTTTAGCATTATGTCGTTAAATCAAAAAATTAATTTTTCTTATACAAGTCTGACTTTTTAGTATTGTCATGTAAAATGTATTAAGTAACATATGCGGACATTTTATTATAGTAACCGCAACCTTGAAAAATAAACTTGACGGAAGTCAGAAAAACTAATAAAATCTATATTCTCAGTGGTGAGCGTAGCTCAGTAGGTTAGAGCACAAGGTTGTGGCCCTTGGGGTCGTGGGTTCGAGTCCCATCGCTCACCTGTTATCAATGGGCCATTAGCTCAGTTCGGTAGAGCAGCTGACTCTTAATCAGTTGGTCCAAGGTTCGAATCCTTGATGGCCCATTTTTTTATCAGCCCTTTTGTTATTCGCTGTTATTCTAATCAGAGCTTAAAGCAATTTAAAAAATTTTTGGCTTCGGTTTAAAAATTCCTTTCGTTGATTTTATTTCGTAAAACCTATAAAATAATAACTTCTATGGAACACATAATTTTAAGTATTTCTGTCTATGCCTTTCCTATTCTTTTGGCCATAACGGTTCATGAGTATTTTCACGGATATATTGCATACAAACTGGGAGATCCGACCGCAAAGATGATGGGGAGACTGACCTTAAATCCCTTTTATCATATAGATCTTTTCGGAACTATTATACTTCCTTTATTGCTTTTTATTATGAAATCACCTTTTGTTATAGCCTGGGCAAAACCGGTTCCCATAAACCCTATGAATTTTAAAAATCCCGATAGAGACACAGCCCTCTCTTCTGTGGCAGGTCCTTTGTCTAACCTTTTTTTATGTGTAATATCAGTTCTTATATACAGCGAACTTTCGAAAAAAGGAATGGCGGGTAGTTCGGAGTATTTTATAAGAGTTCTGAAGGCAAGTTTTTTTCTGAATTTTGCCCTTTTTGCCTTTAATCTCTTGCCTGTGCCACCTCTTGACGGCAGTAAGGTCTTATATTATTTTTTACCAAGAACTCTAAAAAATATTTTTAGCAGAATTGAACCTTATGGTTTTTTTATCCTTCTTGCACTTTTAATGACAAGAATTTTTGATATTTATGTGGGATTTCTCTTTAGAATTCTTCTATCTATATTGGGAGGACTGTTTTTATGAAAAGTAGAGTCCTTAGCGGGATGAGACCAACGGGAAAACTCCATTTTGGCCATTTGCACGGTGTCCTGAAAAACTGGCTAAGATTACAGGACGAGTACGAATGCTTCTTTTTTTCCGCGGATTGGCATGCCCTGACAAGTGAGTATGAAAATACTGAAAATCTTAAAGATTATATTTTGGATAACATTATTGACTGGTTGTCGGTTGGTATAGACCCGGATAAGGCAACAGTCTTTGTTCAATCTAAGGTTATTGAGCATGCGGAGCTTAATCTTATTTTTGGCATGATTACACCATTATCATGGTTAGAAAGAAACCCTACTTACAAGGAACAGCTTCAGGAGATTAAAAATAAAGACTTACAGACCTTTGGATTCCTTGGTTATCCCGTGTTGCAGGCTGCTGATATCTTAATCTATAAAGCCCATTATGTGCCCGTTGGGATTGACCAGGTTCCTCATGTTGAACTTACAAGAGAGATAGCAAGAAGATTTAATTATATATTCAAAGTTGAGCTTTTTCCCGTTCCGGAACCTCTTCTTACGGACACACCCAAGTTGTTAGGAACCGATGGCAGAAAGATGAGCAAAAGTTATAATAATTCTATTTACCTTTCTGACAAGCCAGAGGTTATTGAGAATAAAATCCTTACTATGATGACGGATCCTCATCGGGTTAGAAAAACTGATAAAGGTGATCCGGATCTGTGTCCTTTATTTTTATTTCATAAAATTTATACATCAGAAGAGGAAAGAAAAGAAATTATCCATAACTGCAAAAACGCACTTTTTGGTTGCAGAGATTGCAAAAAAATATTATTAGGCAAGATGAAGCCTGAGATTGATAGTTATTGGGAGAAAAGAAATTACTATACTGAAAACTTAGATAGGGTTAATGATATTATCTCTGAAGGAAACAAAAAGGCTAAAACCTTTGCTGAAAAGGTAATTAATGAGGTTAGGAATGCTGTTGGGCTATGAGTATCAGTGTTAAGTTAGAAACCTTTGAAGGCCCCCTTGATCTGTTACTGCATCTTATTAAGAAAGAGAAGGTCGATATTTACGATATTCCAATCGTAAAGATTACACAGCAATATTTAGACTATTTAGATAAGATGAAGGAGCTAAACATATATATTGCCAGCGAGTTCCTTTTAATGGCAGCAACCCTTATTTATATAAAATCTAAAATGTTATTACCGAAAAAGGTTGAGATTGATAGTGAGATAGGAGAAATCCAAAAGGAAGAAGATCCAAGAGCACCACTCGTAGAAAAGCTTGTTGAGTACCAAAGGATCAAAGAAATGGTTGAGATTCTCGAAAAAAAGGACAGGCTTTTTGAAAGTTTTTTCCCCAGAGGTTATACAGAGTTTAAGTTTGACTACTATGAGGAAGAGTTTGACCCCTATGTGCTTGTTAAGGCTTTTTATGATTTGGTAAAAAAACTACCCGATGAGAGCTACCTTACCATTGAGTTAGAAAATTTATCTATAGTTGATAAAATGAACGAGATAATGGAGCTTTTAAAAAATGAAAAAAAGATGACATTTTTTTCCTATACAAGCAGGATTAAAAAAAGGCTGGAACTGATTGTTTTTTTTCTGTCTCTTTTAGAGCTTGCAAGACTAAGAATGGTTTATCTGAGACAGTTAAGAGAGTTTAACGACATAGAGATTTTACTTAGAGTAGAAGAGAATGGAGATGGAGAATAGGAGAGATTTAATACCCCTTGTTGAGGCTATAATCTTTGCTTCCGATAAGCCTATTTCTGCAGATAAGATAGCAAAATATCTGGAGATTGAAAAGGAAGCCATTTCTGAAATTGTTGACTATCTGATGGAATATTACAAAGGGAACGAAACAAGAGGAATTGAGATAGCTGAAGTTGCAGAAGGGTTTTTTTTTAGAACAAAATTAAGGTTTTCTCCTTCTTTAAAAAAAGTTGTTTTAGGCAAAGAAGCACAGCTTTCAAAGTCATTAATGGAAACCCTTTCTATAATTGCCTTCAAACAACCCATAACGAGGGCTGAGATCGAACATTTGAGAGGCGTTGATTCTAATAATGCCATAAGGGGGCTTCTTGAAAAGAAACTTATAAAGATAGTTGGCAGAAAAGATGTGCCCGGAAGACCCCATGTATATGGGACTACAAAGGAGTTTCTCCTTGCCTTTGGGCTCAAAAGTCTTTTAGACTTGCCAAACCTAAGAGAGATTAAGGAGATGGAAAAAGAAAGGGCTGTTCAGCCACAACTTATTGGAGATGACTATGAAGATAAGGCTTCAGAAGATAATAGCTGATGCAGGTATTGCTTCAAGAAGGGAAGCAGAAAGGTTAATACAAGAGGGCAGAGTTACTGTTAACGGTAAAGTTATAACCGAGTTGGGATTCAAAGCTGATCCCATCGAAGATTATATAAAAGTTGATGGAAAACTTATTAAAAGAGTCGAGAAAATAGTATATCTTTTATTCAATAAACCCAAAGAGGTTATGTGTACCACAAACGATCCGGAAGGGAGAGAGACAATCTTTGATATAGTCAAAAAGGGCGTTAAAGAAAGGGTCTGGCCAGTAGGCAGGCTTGATTATCACTCTGAGGGGCTGATATTATTGACTAACGATGGCGAACTTACCATGAGACTGACTCATCCTAAATACAAGGTAGAGAAGGTTTATGAGGTGAAGGTTAAAGATTTTCCCACAGAAGATAAGCTAAATAAACTCAGAAACGGGGTTTATTTAGAGGATGGCAAGACACTTCCCTGTGAGATAGAGTTCATTAAAAAGACAAAAGAGAACAGCTGGTATAAAGTGGTTTTAAGGGAAGGAAAAAAACAGCAAATCAGAAGAATGTTTATGAAAATAGCCCACCCCGTTATGAAACTAAAAAGGATAGCCATAGGCCCACTAAAGTTAGGAAAACTACCTATTGGAAGTTATAGATATCTTACCGAAAAAGAGATTGCGGAACTAAAAAAATCAGTAGGCTTGTGATATAATTGTTAGTTATAAGGTATTAGTAGCTTTAGGTCTTTTATAAAGGGGGTATTGATGAGAGAGATTTTTGTTGACTATGCTAATGCCTGTCCGGTGGATGAGCGTGTTTTTTCTGCTATGAAACCCTATTTTACTGAAAAATTCGGTAATCCTTCGTCTCATATAATTTCAAAAGGTAATGAGGCACTGAAAGCTCTTGATGAATCAAGAAAAACTGTTGCAAATTTTCTTGGTGCAGAAAGTTTTGAGATAGTATTTACAGGTTCTGCTACGGAGGCTAATAATTTAGCCATTAAAGGCACAGCATTCAAAAATATCAACAAGGATAAGAAGCATATCATCGCTTCCGATATAGAGCATTTTAGTATAACTTCACCTTTAAGAACTTTAGAGTTGGACTTTGATTTTAAAGTTGATTATGTCCCTGTTGATAACGATGGTATTGTTGAAGAATCGGCCTTAAGGAAAACATTGAGAGAGGATACAGTTCTTATTACAATTCAACTTGCCAATAATGAGATAGGTTCAATACAGGATATTAAAAATTTAGTTAAAATTGTCAAAGAGTTTAATGAGAATATAATTTTTCATTGCGATGCCAGTGCCTGTGGCGGGTTAATAGATGTAAATGTTAAGGAGCTGGATGTAGATTTGTTAACCCTTTCACCAATAAGTATGTATGGTCCAAAAGGTATTGCCTGTCTTTATATTAAAAAAGGTGTAACAGTAAAACCTTTAATTGAGGGTGGCTTTCAGGAAGCGGGTTTAAGGTCCGGAACTGAAAACTTACCCGCCATAGTGGGATTTGCAAAAGCCTGTGAGATTTCAAAATTAGAGATGAATGAGAGGGCTAAGTACCTTTCCCGCTTAAGAGATAAACTTATGGACGGTATTGAAAAAAACATTGACTTCGTTCACATTACCGGACACAGAACAAAAAGACTGCCAAACAACTTTAGCTTTTGGATAGAGTTTGCAGAGGGTGAATCGTTATTGCTTATGTTAAATTATTTAGGAGTTATGGCAAGTAGCGGATCGGCCTGTAGCTCCAACTTAAGGGCACGCGATGAAGATGAGCTTGTTGCTTCGCCGGTTTTAAAAGCAATAGGAGTTCCTTCCGATATATGCACCGGTTCTCTGACCTTTTCCTTAGGGATGAAAAATACTGAAGAAGATATTGAGTATATAATTCAGATAATGCCGGGAATTGTTAATAGACTATGGCAGATGTCACCCTTTTATTTAGATAAGATCAAGGGACATACACCAAAGATGACAAAGGTAGATAAATGAATATAAGATATAGTAGCTTGGTTATTGCTTTTTGGTGAAATGAAAAAAAATGTAACAGATAATAAAAAGTTAATATTTAAATTATAATTAGGAGGAACGTATGGCAGATGCACAGGGACCATATAGTCAGAAAGTTATGGAGCATTTTTTAAATCCAAAAAATATGGGTGAAATCACCGATGCGAGCGGTATTGGAGAGGTAGGAAATCCATCCTGTGGTGACGTGATGAGACTGTATTTAAAAATAAATGATGATGGAATTATTGAAGATGCTAAGTTTATGACCTTTGGGTGTGGTGCGGCAATCGCTTCGAGCAGTATGGTTACAGAGATGATTAAAGGAAAGACGGTAGAGGAGGCTTTAAAGGTTACAAATGAGACAGTAGCTGAGGCTTTAGGCGGGCTTCCGCCTGCAAAGATACACTGTTCTGTTTTGGCTCAGCAGGCTATTGAAGCTGCAATTAAAGATTATAAAGAAAAAAAGGGTATAAAGTAATTGGGGGAAAGTAAACATAATCATCACCACCACAGCCATTTAGACTCCAGAAAGGCTCTGTTTTTTTCTCTTATTTTTACCTCTTTTATCTTTTTACTCGAACTTGTTGGTGGTTATGTAGCGAAAAGCTTATCACTACTTTCCGATGCATGGCATGTGGCTTCTGATGCTTTGGCTATTGGACTTAGCTGGTTTGCCAAGGTTCAGGGTGAAAGAAGTGCCGATCTGAAGAGAACCTTTGGTTATAAGAGGTTTGAGGTTTTATCCGGTCTTGTAAATGGTGTAACACTCATTGTTGTTGTCGTTTTTATAGTTTTTGAAGGGTTTGACAGATTTTTTAACCCGAAAGATATAAAGATTTTTTCTGCCATCTCCATATCTGTAATAGGGCTTTTGGCAAATATTATTGTTGCATTTATCCTCAATCCTCACAAAGATGATAGTATAAACACCAGATCCGCCTTTTTACATGTTATTGCCGATGCATTATCCTCTGTTGGTGTAATCATTGGATTATTAATAATTTACATAACGGGGTTAAGGTGGGTTGATCCACTGATTGCTATATTAATCTCACTTTATCTTTTTTACAGTGCCTTCAAGCTTGTCAAAGAAAGCATTCACATCTTTTTTGAAGGTGCACCATTGGAGTTTGATATCCTGAATATGATTGACGAGATAAAAAAGATTGAAAATGTCAAAGATGTTCACGATGTTCATGTATGGAGTGTTTCAGGTAAAGATATTTATGTTAGTATGCATATTGTTGTTGAGGAACCACTTAAGAGGACAAGAGACCTGCTAAATATTGTCGAAGAACTACTTGAACAGAATTTTGGCGTAGATCACATAAATATTCAGATAGAAGAAGAATGCTCAAAAACCAATATTACTGGTTGTTTTAGCACCGTTAAATAAATGGTTATTATATACAATTTTTTGCTTATGTTACGCTAAATAGCTGACTTGCACTGAATAGTCTATTAAAGATAGTTTCTTATCACATTGAAATTTCTTAAGCTTTGTTATTTTTTATTAATAGGAATAAATTTTGCTTTTTAAAGTTTTAAAAATATGAAACTAAGAATTAGATATATATTCATAGTCATTCTTTTTATAATCTACATTCCAATAATAATTAGTTTCTATATAAGCTACAGGAACTCACTTAGTGAGATTAAGAAAGAGTTTGAAACAAGCCATTATCATATCTTAACGGGTATAGAATCAAAAATTAATTCAGAGATTGAAAAAATCAATTTATTACTCGCTTCCATTTCATATCATCCGGAAGTTCGCAGAAAAAACACATTATTTTGTGATGGTTTTTTTGCAGAGTTAAAAAAGGATTGTAGTTATTGTCTCAACATACTTTTAGCTGATATTAACGGAAATAATATAGGTAGTGCGGTTAACCCTGCGGAGGCACACAAGTTAAATTATATGGATAAAGAATGGTTTATAAATGGATTGAATGGCAAACCTAATATTAATCCACCTCACGTCTCAAAACTTTTTAAAGAAAAGACCTTTATGATTACCTATCCGGTCTTTAACGGAGGAAAGCAGGTTGCTGTTTTGGGGATACCTATTAACTTAAGCAGGATAAGCGAAGAGATTAGTAAAAATTTTTCCGTTTCCCCTAAAACAAACATAGCAATTGTAAACGATAAAGGGATAGTAATGTATAATCTGTTATTTCCTGATCTGGTAGGTGGACCTGTAAAGACAAAAGCGGTTAATGATCTGATATTCAGCGGTATTAAGGGCGGGAAAGAGATCGTTGGTTATGATGGTCTTAAGAGATATTATATTTTTGATACAATCGAGAAAATTAACTGGAAGGTTTTTGTAAGCATTCCACCGTCGGAGCTTTACTCTGAAGGTTTTGAAAGAATAAAAAAACAGCTTTATATATCTTTCATAGTTTTTTCTTTTTCTTTTTTTGTTGCCATTATGGTTTCAAGAAGGTTTTCAAGAAATACAGAGTTACTTCTTTATGCTTTCAACGATTTAAAATCCGGCAGAAGAGAGCCCAAGTCTTTCCCTACCAGATGCTGTTATGAGTTTACAGAGATTTTTAAAGTCTTTAATGAGACTACCGATAGTATTTCAAGTTATGAGAAGGAAATAGAACGACTAAATAGATTCTATCACTTACTTTCAGAGGTTAATCAAAAGATTGTTCGTTATGATGACATAAATACTTTGGTTGGAGATATTTGTAAAGATATAATTAATATCGGCAGGTTTGATCTTGCGTTAATAGCAAAGTTCTGTGTTTCAGATAGTGAGTTTTTTTTCAGTCCTATAAGTTTTAATTATTCTGAAATAATCAAGGATGAAATTAGCCCAAAAGTTTTTGCTGAGAAAAAATTAAGTTCTAAGGTTTTTTTAAATATTGTCAGAAAAAAAGAACCGACTATCATTGATAAATGTTTTTTAAATGGCGATGAAGATAGTATTGACTTAACAACAGCGTATATACCTATCTTTAAAGGAAAAGATTTATTTGGTATTCTTATCGTTGGCACAAAGGAAAGGGTTTCTTTTACCGATAAAGAAGCTGCTTTGTTCAAAGAGATGTCTGATGATTTAGGCTTTGCTATAAATGCAAATTTTGTTAAAAAAGAGAAGGAAGAGGGAGAAATTTTACTTAAAAACCTCTTTGCCAATATGGGAGAGGGGCTTGTAATCATTGATAAAAATAAAACGGTAGTTTTTACTAATAAGAAGTATACTGAGATGTTGGGCAAAAAAGAAAATGAAGTTATAGGACGATACTGCTATGAAATTCTTTATAATTTCGATGAATCATGTGATAATCTGAACAGGGATTGTCCTGCTGAACTGGTTTTTAAGGACGGCAAGGAAAGATCCACAGTTTTTGATATGATAGATAGAGAAGGAAACAAAAAGACTTATTCAGTCAGGTTTAACCCCATCTTTGAAGGGAATGAGATCAGGTATGTTATTGTGATATTTAATGATCTCACAGATTATAAAAAGTTAGAGCAACAGTATCTCCATTCTCAGAAATTAGAGTCCTTAGGTAGACTTTCGGCAGGTATCGCCCACGATTTTAACAATATTCTTACAGGCATAATTGGCTCTGCAAGCCTTGCTAAAATTTCCACAGAAGATGAAAAAATTCACAGTTATCTGGATACCATCATAACACTTTCTGACAGGGCGGGAAATCTTACCAAAAGCCTTCTTACCTTTAGCAGAAAGCAAACATCCAATCCTGAAATAATTAATGTTAATGAAATCCTACTTAATATTGAGAAAATTCTTAAAAGGGTTATCGGAGAGAATATAAGCGTTAAACTTCAGTTGTCGCCGGTACCTTTAAATATTTTTATAGATCCTCTTCAGTTTGAACAGATTGTTATGAACTTGGCAGTTAATGCCAGAGATGCCATTACAAATAGTAATGGACTGTTTAAGATAAATACGGAATTGATCGAGATTACAGAAGATTTTATAAAAGCACATGGCTACGGCAAAAGGGGTAGTTATGCGTTGATATCCTTTACTGATAACGGGGCTGGAATTCCTCAGGATATTATTGATAAGGTTTTTGAGCCCTTTTTCACTACAAAAGAGGTTGGTAAAGGCACCGGTTTAGGTTTATCCGTTGTTTATGGGATTGTCAAAAGCTTTGATGGTTTTATAAACGTTTATAGTGAGGTAGGAAAGGGAACAACGTTCAAGGTTTATTTCCCAATCTATCCTGTTAAAGCTGAAAATATCAGGAAAGAATCAAACATAACAGAAAAAGGAAGTCTTAATATTTCTGTTCTTCTTGTGGAAGATGAAAAGCAAGTCTCAGAGGTGTTAAAGAGTATCTTAGAAAATTTTGGATTATCGGTTGAAGTAACCGATAACGGTTTATCTGCACTTAAAATATTAGAAAATAAAAGCTTTGACCTAATAATTACCGATATTATTATGCCTAAAATGAGTGGTGTGGAGTTGTATAACAACGTAAAAAAGACTCATTCTGAATCAAAATTTATCTTTATAAGTGGATATCCCTATGATTTTATAAAAGAAAATCTTATGATTGATGTAAAAGATCTGATTGTAAAACCAGTCACACCGGAAAAGCTTTATAATAAAATAGTAGAGATCTTTAAAGATAGAATTAAGACTTAGAAAAATCTTTTAGTCTCCCTGCGAGACAGATTAAAAGAAGCAGGCTTAAAGATATAAGAGAGTTAAACAACAGGATTGTTTTTAAGTTAATATATTCTCCCAACATACCAATAGCAATTGTTCCTACCGGATAAACTCCTAAGTAGACGGTGGTAAAAACTCCGAGAACACGACCCCTGTACTCTTCCTTTGACCACATTTGTAAAAATGAGTTGGCAGAGGCATAGAAAAATACCATTAGCATTCCAAGAAAGAAGGTGGTTATTATATAAAATGGTAAGGATTTTGAAAGAGAAAAAATGGCCAATATTATGGAAAAAAGGAACCCGCTTATTACAAATCTACTAAATACCTTTTTAATATCACGGGATATGAAGGATATTATTATTGCTCCGGAAATTGAACCAACTCCAATGGAACTCATTATATAACTCAATGCCTTTGGGTTATCTTCAAGAAAGTTTTTGACCACGTAAGGCATAATTCCAAGATAGGGTAAAACCAGTATGCTGAAAATAAAGATTATCATTATTGATAAAAATAAGATTTTATCTCCTCTTATATATCTGAAACCCGCCAAAACATTTTCTTTCAAATTTTCTTGGTCTTTCTTTTTAGAAAGCATTCTTTCCTTTTGCCTCATAAGTATAATCATAAATGGTAAGAAACTCATAGCGTTTAGTAAAAAACATCCCTCTATTCCGATAAAACTTACCAATAAACCAAATATTAAGGGACCAACCATTCTTGATAAATTAAACTGGAGAGAGTGAATTGAGATAGCACGGGGTAGATTTTTAATCTCTACTATCTCGGTCATTAAGACATAATAGACGGGGTAAGAGATGGCGGTTGTTATACCAGTTATAAAGGTAAGAAATGCCAACCTTAAATATGTTATGAAATTAAATACTACTCCTATACCAATTACTAATGCAGAGCTTAGCGCTACTATCTGACAGCAGATCAAGGTTTTTCTTTTATTCAGGTTGTCTGCTATATATCCGCCGATGAAGGAAAAGAACAGGTTGGGAATAGATCCAAGGAAGGTTATAAATCCAAAACTTGAAGGTGTATTTTTTAGCGACAGGGAAAGCCAGCTAAGGGCGAGATTTTGTAGCCAGTTACCTACATTTGACAAAAAGACTGCAAGAAAAAAGAGTAAAAATTTTTTTTCTTTAAGTAGTAAAAAGGCGGGACCTTTCTCATCGAGGGATTTATCATAGGGCATTTTTAATCACCACAGGGCTTTGTATCGCCTTTAAGTTTCTCCAGAGCGTGGGGAAGAACCGGTACTATAAACTCTAAACTTTCTCTGACTGCCTTAACACTACCGGGTAAGTTTATAATAAGACATTTTTTTCTTATTCCGCTGATACCTCTTGACAGAATTGCGTTGGGACTTTTTTCAGCACCCCTTAATCTTATATACTCTGATATTCCGGGTACTTCTCTCTCAATTATCCTTTTTGTTGCCTCAGGGGTGATGTCTCTTTCTGTGAAGCCCGTTCCACCTGTTGTTATAATCAAGTCTGCCATATCATTATCACATAAATGGGCTAACCTTTCCGATATGAGTTCTAAATCATCGGGTAAGACCTCATAAAATACCATCTTCCCTAAAGATTCAATAATTTTTTTTATCTCTTCTCCGCTCTTATCTTCCCTTTCTCCTTTAAAACCGCTGTCGCTTAATGTGATAATTGCTATTTTAAACATTTTCAACCTCCCTGAGTCTATTTAGCATCTCTTTTATCTTTTTAAAATCTTCCCAAACCTCTTTTTTGGCTATGGGGTTTCGTAAAAGGTAAGAGGGGTGATAGGTTGTAATAACCTTGATATCATTGTATCTGAAAAATCTTCCCCGTATTTTTGTTATGGGATCCTTAATCTTTAAAAGTGAGTGTGCTGAAATTGTTCCGAGACAGACTATTAGTTTTGGTTTTATAATATCAATCTGTTTTAAAAGAAATGGCAGGCAGGCATCAATGGAACTCATATGATTTATTATCTTGTTCTCGGGAGGTCTTGATTTTAAAACATTTGAGATATACACATTATCTTTACGGGAAAGTCCTATTGATTCGAGTATTTTATCGAGTAGTCTCCCTGCCCTTCCGACAAAAGGTTCCCCTTTTAAATCTTCTTCTTCACCGGGAGCTTCTCCTATAAACATAATATCAGCGCATGGGTTTCCAACCCCAAAAACGAGATTTGTCCGTGTTTTATACAGCTCACACCTTTTGCAATCCCCGATCTCATTAATTAACCTTCTCATAAGCTCATTTTTGTCTTTGCAAGTGTTTTCAGCATCATCAGGAGTTGGATCTTTTTTTGCCAATTGGTTATAAGAAAATCCTAAACTTTTAAGATAAGATTTTATAAAATTTTCCATATCTTTTCTATTAACCTTATCTGAAAAGTTGCTATAATTTTTGTAGATGCTATTTTTTGTGTCATTCATAGTTTTTTTTCTCTTCCCTGAATTTTTATATGCCTTTGGTCCCGCCTTCCACCTTCAGATTGGAAGGGAGATACTTAATTATTTAAACCTATTTTCGCCATTAACTCAACAAATTATTAGTTCTTATCCTTATGATTTTCTATATGGCAATATTAGTGCCGATATTATTGTAGGTAAAAGATTTATGCCCTATCATAAGCATTGTCACAGTTTTGAGGTTGCCAAAAGCCTTCTTGATCAATCAACAAATGACAGACAGAAGGCTTTTTCTTACGGCTATCTCTGTCACCTTGTATCGGATGTAGTTGCACATAACTTTTTTGTCCCCTATATGATAATATCGACCTTTAAAAGCCGGACGCTTACCCATCTTTACTGGGAAACAAGGCTTGACAATAAGGTTGATAAAAGTATATGGAATATCATAGATACCTTTAAAAGAAAGGATTTTACAGAGAATGAAACCCTTCTTAAAAGGGTTTTGACATACAATTTTTTCCCCTTTGAGGTTCATAATAAAATCTATAAAGGTTATATACTGTTCCTTAGACTTGACAGATGGCACAAAACACTTGATTTTGTTAAAAATTTTTCCAAATATAAGATACTCAAGTTTGTAATAAATGATACATTAAAAATATCGGTAGATTACTGTAATAGGGTTTTGATGAGGAATAATGACGAATTTATTTATAAAAATGATCCCATGGGGAGAAAGACCTTACAAACTGCCTCAATGATAAAACGAAACCTAAAAAGGGTACACATGTATAAACCAATAGACTTTGAAACCGAAAAAAACCTGGCAAACCATTTTAGAAAAAGGTTGAAAATTGCCATGCAAAATCCCGATAGGTTTTCTGAAATCATTTCTGCGGAATAAAAGTTCCAGATTAAATATTAAATATTATAACATTTTATTTTTTAAAGCTTTTCTTATCTCATCAACAGCTAAAAGCATAACTGCAAAGGGCAGTTGATATAAAAAAATTACAGGACTGATTGAGAGAGTCTGAAAAATCCTGTTTCCTGTGTCGGTATAGAAGATAAAAAGAGCAATTAAAACCTCCAAAAAGATTCCGTAGAGTATTAATCTGTTACTGAAAAAACCTAATTTAAAAATAGATAAGGTATTTGATCTGCAAGTAAAGACGTTGGCAATCTGAGTTATTACTATACCAGACAAACAGGCGGTTGTAGCAGTTATGTAAAGTGGATCTGTGAAAGATAAGACTTCACCGTATTTCCATCCCCCCTGATATAAAACAAGAAAAAAACCAGATAAACCACAAAGGGCCTCTATTGGACCCAAAATTAGGTAAGCTCTTGTTAAAACTCCTTTGTTAAGAAGTCTTTCCTCTTTTTTTCTCGGTGGTTTTTTCATCACCTCTTCTGAAGGTTTTTCCGAACCTAAGGCAAGGGCAGGAAATAGGTCTGTGCCTAAATCAACAGCTAAAATTTGCATTATTGTTAAAGGAAGCGGGATGCGAAACATAACATAGAGTATATAGGGTATTATCTCCGGAATGTTAGAGGAAAAAATGTAAGTTACAAAATTTCTGATATTTTCAAAAATTGCCCGTCCTTCTTCTATTGCATTGATAATTGTTGCAAAATTATCGTCTAACAATACTATTCCTGCACTTTCTTTGGCAATATCAGTTCCTGCTATGCCCATAGATATACCAATATCAGCCCTTTTTAAAGCAGGGGCATCATTAACACCATCTCCTGTTACCGCTACTCTTAGTTTTTTATCCTTTAACAAGGTTACTATCCTTAATTTGTCTATGGGGGTCATTCTCGCAAAAATAAGGTTTTCTGAATCTAATATTTTCAGAAGATCTTTGTCTTTCAGAGACAAAAACTCTCTCCTTTCTATAACCTTTGCATTAGCATCTGTTAACCCTATTTCTCTTGCAATGGCTTCTGCAGTTCTACCTGCATCACCGGTAATCATAATAATTTTTATCCCTGCAGATTTGCATTTTTTCACGGCCTCATAAACCTCCGGTCTTGGAGGATCGTAGAGACCGATAAAGCCTAAAAAAATAAAATCTTCCTCTATTGCGGTATCATCAGAAAAATTTTTATACGCTAAGGCTATTACTTTTAGACCTTCACCTGTCATTTTATCGTAAATATTCTGAATTTCATGTTTTTCCGACTCATCAATCAGAAAATTATCATTCCCAATCTCAATTTTAGTACATAGAGGGAACAGGTTTTCAAAAGCACCTTTAGAAAATACATACTCCTTATCTCCAATCCTGTTAACCGTGGTCATTATCTTACGGTCTGAATCGAAGGGTATCTCGCTTTTTTTAATAACATCAGCTTGATAATAGTCTTTTGCAAACTCAAAAAGAGCAACTTCTAACGGATCACCTTTGGGAATATTTTTCTCTATAATCAAGCTGTTACAATAGATAGCGCAACTATAAATAATATTAGTCTGAGATTTTGACCATATTTTTTTTACTACCAGTCTGTTTTCTGTAAGGG
>JAOAGA010000041.1 GCA_026415985.1 Pseudomonadota bacterium
CTACATCACCTACCGCCTTGACCGTAAGGTCAATAAAGCTATGTTTCGAAAAAAGTGTCAGCATATGATCAAAAAAGGGAATACCTGTTGAGATCAAGTATTCTCCCTTTCCGGGAAAGGATAAACTTAAATCTATATCCGTTTCTTTTGTTTTTCTCTTTTTTTCAATCTTTTCCACTATTCTTCCTCCATAAATTTTAGGAGTAGTTTCATAAAAAAATCATTTTCTTCCTTTTTGCCAATGGTGAATCTATAGTAGTTCTTCATACCAAAAGACGGAAAGAGGTCTTTTATAAGCACACCGTTATTAACAAGATAATCATAAAACCCGTTTTTTTCTACTTTAAAGGTAATAAAGTTTGCCAAACTGGGTAATGTAAAGACCCCCCTGCTTTTTAACTCCTTATATATCCTTTCCCGCTCTTTTATTATATCAGAAACATACCTGTTAACTAAATCAATATTTTTAAAATAGAACTCTGCTATTTTCTGACTAAAACTATTTATATTATAAGGTAATCTAACCTTTTCTATCTCTTTAATAAGCTCCCTGTTTCCTATGAGGTAACCTAATCTTATGCTTGCAAAACCAATTTTCGATAAGGTTTTCATAATAAGAAGATTTTTGTGCGTTTTAACCATTTTTACCAAACTATGACCGCTAAAGGCGGAATAGGCTTCATCGGAAACAAAAATTGTATTTTCATTATCCAGATATTTAATAAGGATATCATCGGGAAAACAATTCCCTGTGGGGTTGTTTGGATTAGCAATGAAACACAGATAGGGTTCCCTGTTCATAACCTTATCAAAGGAATCTGCATCGACACTAAAATCAATCTCGGAGAGTTTATAAGGAATAAGCTCCTTGCCGAAAATTTTTCCTGAGAGGGAATACATAGAAAACCCCGGCTCCGGGTATGTTACTAATGCTCCCTCTCTAATACACATTAGGAGCAAATAAATAAGCTCATCGGAGCCATTACCAAAAATAATCTGATTTTCCTCAACCTCTTCCATTTTGGATATCAATTTTCTTAATGATTTACAGGACGGATCTGGGTATCTGTTAATATTAATATCCTTAAGCACTGACAGCATTTCTTCTTTAATATCATCAGGCAAATCATAGGGACTTTCATTGGCATCCAACTTAAATCTCACAGATTTTTCATCAATAAAATAGGGCTTTATGTTTTTAATCTCTTCTTTAATCCTCATTTTATTTGGAACTCCTTTTCTTATCTTTACTGTTTTTTAATCTTAACGACACTGAGTTACTGTGGGCAAATAACCCTTCTTCATTAGCAAAATCAACTACGAAACTTCCCAAAGCATTTATACCTTTTTCAGTAAAGGATATTATACTCATTCTTTTCAGAAAACTCTCAACCCCAAAAGGTGAAAAGAACCTTGCGGTCCCGCCGGTGGGCAGAATATGATTCGGGCCAGCAATGTAATCTCCCACTGCTTCCGGTGTGTTTGAGCCCAAAAAAACAGCTCCTGCTTTAGTTATCAGCGGTAGCAATGAGAAGGGCTCTTTTATTACAATTTCTAAATGTTCCGGAGATATTCTGTTTGCCATCTGAGCACATTCTTTCAGGTTTTTAAATGACATTATGGCTGAATTTTTTAAAGAATTTTTTATAATATTCCATCTGTCAGATTTCCTTGCAGTTTTTTCAACAATCCTATCCAATCTCTCGGCTAATTCTTTCTTATCTGTCAGGGCAATAGCAATGGCCTTTTCATCGTGTTCAAGCTGAGACAACAAATCAATTGCTACATAATCAAGATTTGCGCTTTCATCAAAGATTATGAGAACTTCACTTGGACCTGCAACCATATCAATATCAACATATCCAAAAAGTTCTTTCTTTGCTAAAGCAACATATATGTTTCCTGGACCAACTATTTTATCAACCTTCGGCAAGGTCTCCGTCCCGAAGGAAAAACCCGCTATAGCCTGAGCACCTCCGATTCTGCATATCTTTGATATACCAGCCTTTTTTGCCGAATAAAGAACTGATGGCGCTATCCCGTTTCCTTTATCAGGGGTTGTAAGAATAATTTCTTTTACTCCTGCAACTTTAGCAGGGATGGCTCCCATAAGAACTGACGAAGGATATACCGCCTTTCCACCCGGGGCATAGACAAGGACCCTTTCGAGGGGGATAACTCTTGTCCCGATAAGATTCTCAAATTCATCAAAATAAAAGAAGGAATTTTGTTTTGTTTTTTCGTAAAACTCAAAAAGCCTGTCACTTACTCTGTCTATTACTTCCTTTATTCTTCTGTCAAGCCCTTTTATCCCTCTCTCCCATTCCTCATCGGGAAGGAAAAAATCATTTTTAGAGATTCTACAATTATCAAATTTTTCTGTATATTTTAATATAGCTCTATCCCCTTCCTTTCTGACATTATCTATTATCTCTCTAACTACAACCTCTTCCTCTGAATTAAGAGAGAGCCTTTTATCCATTCTTTCTAAAAAGTTTTCTATTTTCTTTTTACCTGTGATGAGTATCCCCATGATCACCTCACATTTTTTCTTATATTATCAATTATTTTTTTAATCTTATCAAACTTTGTCTTAAAAGATACCTTGTTTCCTATGAGATATGAAGAAACCTTTAAAACATCTTCAACCTCAACAAGTCCGTTTTTTCTAAGAGTCTCACCACTTGAAACTATATCGACAATATAATCTGATATACCAACAATCGGTGCAAGCTCAATAGAACCGTAAAGCTTTATTATCTCAACATCCACACCCTTTTTTACATAAAACTCTTTTGTTATATTCGGGAATTTGGTTCCGATTTTTATCTTTTCAGGGTTATTTACATTATTGATGGTTTTTTTAGGTTTTGCCACAACAATCTTGCAAATACCCATCTTTAATTCAAACAACTTTAGAACATCTTTTTTTTCTTCCTCTATAACATCAAGTCCAACCATCCCCAAATCTGCAGATCCCTTTTCTACATATATAGGAACATCAAAAGGTTTAAGTAACATTACATTAATCTCATATTGGGGGAAATTAAAAAGCAACCTTCTTTCGTCCTTAAGAATATCGTCTAAATGATACCCTGCCTTTTTAAGTAGTAACAACTCTTCTTTTAAGATTCTTCCCTTCGATAATGCAATTGTTATCAAAGATCTCTCCTGAATTTTTATCCAAATAAAAAACTGATTTATTCAAACACTTTATATTAACATACTATTCCTTAAGTCTCTTTATTTTTGCACCTAATTTTGAAAGTTTTTTTTCCATCGCCTCATATCCTCTGTCCAAATGATAAATTCTTAAAACTTCTGTCTCTCCTTCCGCAATTAATCCCGCTATCACAAGGGCTGCTCCTGCACGCAAATCCGATACCATAACAGGTGCACCGTTAAGACCTTCCACACCTTTTACTATGGCGTTTCTGTCTTTTATAGTTATATCTGCGCCCATTCTTTTTAGTTCACTGACATGTATAAATCTGTTTTCAAAAATTGTTTCCCTTATTACAGAAAGTCCTTTTGCTATTGTCATAAAAGCCATAAACTGAGCCTGCAAATCGGTGGGAAAACCCGGATAAGGCATGGTTGTAATGTCAACACTCTTAATCTCTCTTTTTCCTATTACTCTAACACCGTTCTTTTCTCTTTGTATGGTCACACCTGCTTCAACAAGCTTCTGTTCGAGGGCATCTAAATGATCCATCTCACAGTTTTTTATAAGTACATTTCCGCATGTTGCAGCAGTTGCTATTATATAAGTTCCCGCCTCAATCCTGTCGGGTATAACTCTATGACAGGCAGAGCCAAGACTGTCAACGCCCTCGATCCTTATAACCGATGTTCCCTCACCTTCTATCTTGGCCCCCATTTTCTTCAAGAAGTTGACCAAGTCAACAACTTCCGGTTCTTTTGCTGCATTTTCAATTATTGTTTCTCCCTTTGCCAAAACACCTGCCATAATAATATTTTCCGTTCCGGTAACTGTTTGCGTATCAAAATATATTTTGGCACCTTTTAATCTTTTAGCAGTGGCAATTATATAACCATGAGACTGCTCTATCTTGGCTCCCATCTTTTTCAGGGCATTAATGTGTAGATTTATAGGTCTATCTCCGATAGCACACCCGCCGGGCATTGATATTTTGGCTACTCCATCTCTTGCAACAAGAGGACCTAACGCCAAAACGGATGCCCTCATAGTTCTTACAAGATCATAGGGTGCTTCATGATTTTTTATCTTAACCGTTTTTATTTTCAAATTTCCCTTTTTATCCCTCTCTATCTCACTTCCAAAGGAAGTAAGTAATTTTCCCATAGTTTCAATATCTTTTAAATTAGGAATCCCTTCGAGAACACATTCCTTATCGGTAAGAAGACAGGCAGACATCAAAGGCAACCCTGCATTCTTGGCACCACTAATCTCAACCTCACCTGTCAGCCTGTACCCACCCTTTATAACAAACTTATCCATAATAGCCTCCAAAAAATCTTCAATTTACTCTGTCTGTAAGACCTATAACTTCAGTTTCAAAACCCTCTCTATCCCTGCATAGTCAGGGATTAAATCTGTTACATATCCAAAATTTTCAGCATATTCTTTCAAATATTCTCCCTGTCCGTCCCCGATTTCTATAAATATATATCCCTTTTCTTTCAGATAATTTTTCCCTTTCCTTATTATCCTTTTTGTTAAAAAAAGTCCTCTTTCTTTTGCCATCAACGCCCTTTTCGGCTCCACCCTCACTTCCCTTTGGGCAGAAATGTAGTCTCCAAAGCTTAAATAGGGGGGGTTTGATATAATAATATCAAATTTTTTAGTTTTAATCGCAGAGAAATCCTCTCCTCTGAAAATATTAATTTTATTTTGCAACTGATATCTTAATATATTTTTTTTTGTAACTGAAAGGGCTTTTTGGCTGATATCACAACCAATTATAAAGACATTCCTAAGTGCTAATGCCAGTGAAACTGATATAGCACCGGTGCCCAGACCAATCTCAAACAGATTTACCAATCTGTCAGCATAATCTTTTTTTACAGTTTTTATTGCTTCCTCAACAATCAGCTCTGTCTCGGGTCTTGGAGTAAAAACACCTTTCTCTACATAGAAGCTATTACCAAAAAACTCCCTTTCGTTAAGTATATAGGAGAGAGGTAACCTTTCTCCCCTTTTTTTGATCATATTCAGAATCTTATTTTCAAGATCCGGTTCTACTATCCGTTCAGGATGGGCATAGAGATAACTCTTATCTTTGTTAAGGACAGAACTAATAATTATCTCTGTGTCGAGTAAAGACGAGTCAATACCTTTCTTGGCAAGATAATCTTTGCCCCACAGCAAAATTTCTTTTAAATTTTTCATTCCTGCTGATTTTTTAATGCTTCAGTCTGATAATGGGTAATAAGCGCATCAATCAACTCTTCGATATCTCCGTCAAGTATCTCATCGATTTTATATAATGTCAGGTTAATCCTGTGATCAGTAACCCTGCTTTGAGGAAAGTTATAGGTCCTTATTTTCTCACTTCTGTCACCGGAACCTACCATACTTTTTCTCACTGAGGAGATCTCTTTTTCCTTCTCCATCATCATTCTTTCGTATAATCTTGCCCGAAGAACCTTCATCGCCTTTTCTTTATTTTTTATCTGCGATTTTTCGTCCTGACACTGAACAACTAATCCCGTAGGAATATGAGTAATTCTGATGGCCGAATAGGTGGTATTTACGCTCTGTCCTCCGGGACCGGAAGAGCAAAAGGTATCAACCCTTATATCTTTCGGATCTATCTTAACATCTACCTCCTCTGCTTCAGGCAAAACTGCCACTGTTACTGCTGAGGTATGTATTCTTCCCTGTGACTCAGTTTTTGGAACCCTTTGAACCCTGTGAACACCCGCTTCGTATTTAAGCCTGCTGTAAACCTTATCGCCAGATATCATTGCTATAACCTCTTTAAAACCCCCTATGCCGATATCATTTTTATCAATAATCTCAACTTTCCATCTTTTCCGTTCGGCATATCTCAGATACATTCTGAAAAGCTCCGAAGCAAAAAGCGCTGCTTCATCCCCTCCCGTTCCTGCCCTTATCTCGAGAAAGACGTTTTTTTCGTCATTGGGGTCCTTTGGTAAAAGCATAAGTTTTAATTTATAGGCAATCTCTTCTTTCTCCTTTTCCAACTCATCTATCTCATCCTTTGCCATTTTCTTAAGGTCATCATCCTTTTCATTTTTAATAATCTCAAGATCCTCATCTATCCTTCTCAAAACATCCTTATATTTCATAAACAACTCAACAATGGGTTCCAATTCTTTGGTCTCTTTGGAATATTTAGCATATAATGAAGGATTTTGAATTACCTCATTGTCACCCAATTTGCTTTGTAAGTCTTTATATTTTTCAACTAAAGTATTCAGTTTTTCAAACATAGTTCACCTCAAAAAATACCCCAAAGAGTTATTTAAAGCTGATAATTATAACCTATAATTTCAGATTTTTAAAGGCTTGAATAGCTACTTCAATCTGAGTGTCATCGGGCTCTCTTGTTGTTATCTTTTGGAGCCAGAGACCGGGTAAAAAGATAAATTTAAAATATTTTGTCTTTTCCAGCTTAAGAAACTCGTATATTACCCCTGCAAGCACAGGAAAGGCAATTATTCTTAATAAAATTTTATATAACCATAAATCAGACCTGAAAAGGGAGAAAAAGATTATACTCAACAGCACAACTAATATTAAAAAACTTGTTCCACACCTTGGATGAAATCTGCTGTATTTTTTTACATTATCGATTGTCAAATCTTCATTGTTTTCATAAGCAGAAATAACCTTATGTTCCGCGCCATGATACTCAAAAACCCTCTTTATGTCTTTCATTAATGAGATAGAAAGTAAGTAAAGAATAAAAAGAGCTACCCTGATGACCCCTTCAACAAAATTGAACCAAAAATGGCTTTCAAGTATTACCAGATATTTATTTAAAAAATTTGTTAAAAAAAGAGGCAGAAGGAAAAAAAATAAGATTGTAAAAAGAATAGCTACAACCGCAGAACCTATGAAATAGAGGTTGTTACTCTTTTTGTCTGTCTCTTCTATAACATCTACTGAAAATTTAAGGGCTTCAAAACCAAGTATCAAAAGAGAGAAAAGTTGTAAAAAACCTCTTGCAAAGGGGAGACGAAATATATAGGCCCTTTTGGCGAGTGGAGTCAGTTCTTTTATCTTGACAGCAATATTACCATCAAGTTTTCTGACCGCCACAGACATAGCATTCTCCGATTTGAGCATTACTCCTTCAATAACTGCCTGCCCGCCAACCTTTGCCATTACAGGTTTTTCAACTCCTTTTTTACTTCCTTTGACATACCGCAACTCATCTCACCTTCAGGACATTTAGTTCTGATGCATTCAGGACCAGCGTTAACAAATATATTCGGACAAACATCTTTTACCCTTTTTAGCATTAACTTAGCCATTTCTCTGATCTCCCACTGAGCCCTTTTACAAAGCCTGAGTGTAAAAAAATGCAAGAGCTCGCGGGCATTCATAGATACAATAATTTTAGTCTCAGCAGAATTTGGTAAAACGTATCGGGCATCCTCTCTGTCGATTCCCAATTCAATAAGCCTATCGTAAGTCTCTTTAGAAAATTTAATGAAATCATCGAATATCTTTTTTGCTGATTTTTTATTTGAAATACTTTTCGGAGTTATATAGTTAAAATTTTCTTTGAAGATAACGTACCTTTGGCTTTGTTGTGAATAGGATGCGATCCTGTGTCTTACAAGTTGATGAGAACAGGCTCTTGATATGCCTTCCACGCCAAAGGTAAAGTTAGCGTGTTCAAATGCGGAAAGATGGCCACTTTTTGAAAGCTTCGCAATTAACTCCTTAACCTTTTTTTCTGTCATCTCCCTTTCTAAATCAGAAATGTTAGATTTAAAATAGCAGAGCCTTCCTGCCCTTGCTATTATTTTTTCAGGATCTTTAGTATGGGAGAGCAATACAACATTAAGCAATATTACTTCCTGTTATATTTTTTATTAAACTTCTCAATTCTACCCGCTGAATCAACGAACTTCTGCTTGCCTGTATAGAAGGGATGGCAGAGCGAACATATCTCTACATGAATCTCTTTTTTGGTTGACGCACTCTCAAAAGTATTGCCACAGGCACATTTTACAATACATTTCCCATAGTTTGGATGGATACCCTTTTTCATATTATCACTCCTTATCAAATTTATGTAAGTTTTCTAAAAATTCTCTGTTTGTCTTTGTAAGTTTTAGTTTATCAAGCAAAAACTCCATACACTCAACCGATGAGAACTGCTGTAATACCTTTCTTAATAACCATATTCTTTGTAGTTCAAAGTTAGGCACAAGTAGCTCTTCCTTTCTTGTTCCCGATTTATTAATATCTATCGCAGGAAAGATCCTTCTGTCTGCTAACTTTCTGTCCAATACAAGTTCCATATTACCGGTTCCCTTAAACTCTTCAAATATCACCTCATCCATTCTGCTACCGGTTTCAACAAGAGCGGTAGCAATAATAGTAAGGCTTCCGCCTTCTTCAATGTTTCGTGCAGCACCAAAAAATCTCTTTGGTTTCTGGAGTGCATTGGAGTCAACACCACCGGAAAGGACCTTTCCGCTGGCTGGGACAATTGTATTATAAGCTCTGGCAAGTCTTGTTATACTATCAAGTAGTATAACGACATCCTTTTTCTGCTCTACAAGTCTTTTTGCCCTTTCTATAACCATTTCAGCTACCTGAACATGTCTTGAAGCAGGTTCATCAAAAGTTGAACTTACAACCTCACCTTTGACAGTCCTTTGCATATCGGTAACTTCTTCCGGTCTTTCGTCTATTAAAAGAACTATCAGGTAAACTTCGGGATGATTTCTTGTAATGCTGTTTGCTATATTTTGTAATAAGACTGTCTTACCGGTTCTTGGCGGTGCAACGATCAGACCTCTCTGTCCTTTACCAATAGGGGTTAATAAATCCATAACTCTCATTGAATAGTTGTCAGGGGTTGATTCCAGCTTAATCCGCTCCATAGGATACAGTGGGGTTAGATTATCAAAGAGTATTCTGTCCCTTGCTATCTCAACGGGATCACCATTTATTGATTCAACCTTAAGAAGGGCAAAATATTTTTCTCCTTCCTTAGGAGGTCTTATCTGACCTGAAATCAGCTCGCCCGTTCTCAGATTAAATCTCTTTATCTGAGAGGGAGAGACATAAATGTCGTCTGGTCCGGGCAGATAGTTGTAGTCCGGAGATCTTAAAAAACCATATCCTTCCTGAAGAACCTCTATTACCCCTTCTCCGTAAATTATTCCGTTCTGCTCACCCTGAGCCTGAAGCATAGAGTAAATCAGGTCCTGCCTTCTCATCGTGGCTGCATTCTCAACATTCATTAAGGCAGCCATATGAGCTAACTCACTAATCTTTTTCTCTTTCAGCTCTTTAAGATTAATTCTTTTAGGTAGGATTTGCTCATATTGCTCAGTAGGTTCTTCCGGTTGTTTCGTTGTTTCTAATGTTTCTTTTTCTGATACTACATTACTTTCCCTTGTTTTTTCAGTCCTTTTTGTCCTTACCATACCTCACCTTGATTTTTTTAAAGTGTTGCTTCCCAGATATGAAACTCACTATTATTGATTTTAAACTTATTAGGATTAAACATATTTGTTGGGAAGGCAATTAACGTATATTCAACATCTATAAGTTAACCTTCTGAAAAAAAAATGTCAAGTCCTTTCTTTTAAACTTAAAATGGTTCTCTCAATCTCTCTTATAACATAGGGTATCCCTATGTCAGCTGGATTCTCCCTAAGAAGCCTTTTTTCAATTTCTAATCTCTTTTCTAAATCCGGGACAACCTTCTTCTCCCCGACATTTCTTAATATTATTGCCGAGTTCATCCTGACAAAGGTGTTTTCATCATTCAGACAGTTTGTTTTCAGTTTATTAATACACAAAATCGCCTTAAGGGGCCTCTTTTTTTGATACTCTTTGATTGCATAGGTAATATTCTGACTTGCCAGTTGTCTTAGATATCTATCAAAAACACGTTCACTTATACCCAAAAGGGGAAACTGCAGATCAATAACCAACTCATTGGTATTTTCAGCCAGACATTCCAACATAAAACGCCGGATGCCATCATTTTCTTCCCTTTTTAAAAAATCAAAATAGGCTCTGATAACTTCGTCAAACTCTGAGTTAGCGGATACGAGTATTAAGGCCCTTTTAAGCTTTATTGATAAATTTTCCGATTTAAAAAAATCGAGTAATGCCCTTTTCCATAGAAGAGAGGAGGGATTTACACCTTTTAAAAAAGGATTTTCCGACCTTAAGATTTCATAGGCTTCTTGAAGTTTCATGTTTTAAGCTGCAACAAAATCATTTCTGCTGGTATTTTTAACCTTATACATAGCGTTGTCTGCCTTAACCACAAGCTCTTCCTTATTTTTCGCATCTTCAGGAAAGTTGGCATAACCAATACTTGCGGTTAATTTAAGGCTCAGACCAACATTGCTGAGAAAATCCTTATTTCTGATATTATTTAATATCCTCTCTGCCACAAGGCCTGCCTGTTCCTTTGTTGTCTCCGGCAATATTATAACAAACTCATCACCGCCATATCTTATAGGTATATCAATACTTCTTATGGTATTTTTTATAACCTCTGCAACCTCCTTTAGTAGCTGACTACCGTAAAGATGGCCATAGGTATCATTAACTTCCTTGAAGTGATCCATATCTATAAAAATCAGAGACAGTTCTCTGTTTTTTCTAAAGGCCCTTTTTATCTCCCTGTCAAGCATTTCGTGAAAAAAACGTGTATTATATAAACATGTTAGATCATCTTTCACTGTTAACTCCTGAATCTTAGAAAAATTGCGGGCATTATCAATCGCTATGGCGATATAATCGGAAAGATAAATCAAGATCTCCAGATCATCCTCAGTGAACTCTTTACCAATCTTTTTATTTATAAGTTCTATAACACCCAAGACATTATTTCTGCAAATAAGGGGACAACAAATAACTGACTTTGTCTTGAAACCAGTAACATTGTCTATAAAGGGTGAAAATCTTTCATCTTTTTCAGCATCTGTGACAAGAAGTGGTTTTTTGTGAGTGAAGACCCAACCCGCTATTCCTTCCCCTGCTTTTAATCTCTTCCCCTTTATTTTGTCTGAAAAATCACCGACAACAATCTCAAAATAAAGCTCCTGTGTTAATTCATCAACGAGAAGAAGAGACCAGTTTTTTGCTGATAAGATACCGCCAACCTTTTCGAGAACGAGTTTAAGAACTTTGTCTAACTCAAGGGTAGAAGTAAGAAGCTTACCTATCTCTGAGAGTGCCTTCAGTGTTAATATCTTTCTTTTATATACAGAAGATCTCATTTTTATAACTAATATATTAAAAACGGATAATAAAATCAAACAAAAATAGTTCCTATTACAGGATTTTTAAAAATAATATTTGTAATTGTAAAATATCTAACAATCTTTTATAATTTTTAGGATATTTTCTGGAGGTAAAAAGATGGATGGTCATATTTACAAATCCTTCGATAAGGAATTGAAAGAGTTAAAAGAAAAACTGCTATTTGAAGGTGGATTGGTAGAAAAGGCTATTGGTAACGCAATTAAGGCTCTTCTTGAGAGAGATTCAAGGCTTGCCGAGAAAGTTATTCAGGATGATGATATTATTAACTCAAGAGAGGTCGAGATAGACGAACTATGTCTTAAACTCCTTGCCCTTAGACAGCCCGCTGCAAGAGACTTAAGATTTATAACAACCGCAATAAAAATTAACTATGACCTGGAAAGAATCGGAGATATGTCCGTCAATATGTGTGAAAGGGTCCTTGAATTAAACGAGGAACCACAACTGAAACCTTACATTGACCTGCCCAAAATGGCAACCACCGTCCAGATGATGCTTAAAGACAGTTTAGACGCCTTTGTGAAAGAAGACGTTGAGCTTGCATGGAAAGTTACTAAAGACGATGAGACGGTAGACGTTCTCCATGATCAGATTTTCAGAGAGTTGCTAACCTATATGATGCAAGACCCCAAAACGATCAGCAGGGCAACAAGACTGCTTTTTATATCCAAATATTTGGAAAGAATGGCTGATCATTCTGTCAATATAGCTGAGCTTGTAATCTTTATGGTTGAAGGAAAGATTGTAAGACACCTGAAAAACTTCTAAAGAGGTTTTTAATTTGAAAAAGATAATCTTTTTTCTGCTAATTCTTACGGTTTTTTCCTGTCAATCAAAAAGTAATGATCATTTGAATAAACATTCCGTTACTATTGCGGGATCTACCTCAGTCATGCCATTTACTGAAAAGTTAGCCGAATATTTTATGATAGGCAATCCTACCTTTGTGGTCAATGTTCAGGCAGGAGGATCAACTGCGGGGATTCAGGCAACAATAAATAAAACCGTAGCTATAGGAATGTCATCGAGGGAGTTGAAGGAAGACGAAAAGATTTTAAAGGAGATACCCATCTGTTATGATGGTATTGCTATCGTTGTTAACCCTAAAAATCCTATTAATAACCTTTCTCTTAAGGAAGTACAGGATATTTTCTCCGGTAAGATTAGAAACTGGAAAGATTTAGGATGGATTGACAGAAATATTGATGCCGTTACAAGAGAAGAAGGCTCTGGAACAAGGGGTGCCTTTGAAGAGCTTGTTATGAAAAAAACGGAGATTTCTGACGCTATAATGGTTCAGGACTCAAATGGTTCTGTAAAGGAGATGGTAGTTACAGACCCCTATGCTATCGGATATATCTCATTAGGGATGGTTGACAATAAGGTAAAAGCTTTAGCAATCGATAACCATCCACCAACTATTGAAAATATTAAAAATAAAAGTTATAAAATTGTAAGACCTTTTCTTTATCTCATCAATGGTGATCCTTCAGATGATGCAAAAAAATTTATTAATTATGTGCTATCAAAAGAGGGCCAACAAATATTAAAAAAAGAGGGGTTGATACCTGTAAATGATTGACAGAGCTTTAAAAATAGATAAGTATATAAGAATTATTTTACTTATCTTTGCCCTTTCCTCTCTATTATTTTTATTCTTAATATTTATTTTTATATTAATTGAGGGATTGCCACTCTTTTTTAAAGTTGGCGTTAAAAATATTGTTTTAGGTTATAAATGGGCACCCACTAAAGGACACTTTGGTATCTTTCCCATGATAGTCTCTTCTTTTTTGGTCACTTTCGGAGCCTTAATAGTAGGTGGTCCCATTGGTCTTGCCTGTGCAACTTACTTAGCAGAATATGCAGGTAAAAAGAGAAAATTATTTTTAAAACCTGCACTGGAGCTTTTGGCGGGTATTCCTTCCGTTGTCTATGGGTTTTTAGGCGTTATTTATATAGTTCCTATAATCAGGGAAACCCTTGGCGGTTCGGGATTCTCATTGCTTACCTCATCAATAATTCTCGGGATAATGATATTACCAACTGTTATCAGTATTACCTATGATTCTCTGATGAGTGTTCCTAAATCGTACAGAGAAGGAGCATTAGCCATGGGGGCAACTAAATGGCAGACAATATGGCGAGTTGTTATACCAACTGCAAAATCAGGTATTATGGCGGGCTTCATTCTCGGTATGGGCAGAGCCATAGGAGAGACAATGGCTGTGATAATGGTGGCAGGAAACGCCCTTAAAATCCCGTCAAGTCTTCTTGATCCGTTAAGAACCCTTACAAGTAATATCGCACTTGAGTTAGCCTATGCTACAGGGGAACACAGAAAAGCCCTTTTTTCAACAGGAGTTGTTCTTTTAATAATAATTATGATTCTAAACTATTTAGCAAACTTCGTTTTCAGGAAAAAGGTAATAAAATGAAATTTAACCCGAAAACTATTAATAAATTAGTTAAAGTATCTCTAAATATACAGGCAATATTTACAGTCTTTATTCTCGTTGCCATAGTTCTAATAATTTTCATAAAAGGTATCAGGCATTTCAATCTTGAGTTTATATTAGGTTATCCGGAGGATATGGGGCGTCATGGCGGAATATTTCCAGCCATTATCGGAACTATCTTTTTAGTAGTGCTCTCCCTTGCATTTGCAACACCATTAGGGTTAGGTACCGCTATATACCTTACAGAATATACAAAGGAAACGACATTTACAAAAATAATCCGGTTTGGGGTAGAATCCCTCGCAGGAATACCTTCAATACTCTATGGATTATTTGGTTTCATCTTTTTTGTTATTAAACTTAAGATGGGCTGGTCTTTGCTTGCAGGTGCGTTAACTATGGCAATAATGATCTTACCAACAATTATAAGAACCAGTGAAGAAGCCATTAAATCAGTCCCCAAAAATCTCAGAATGGTGAGTTTTTCTTTAGGCGCCACAAAATGGGAGACTGTAACGAAGGTTGTTCTACCGTCTTCTGCACCGGGAATACTAACTGGAATTATGCTCTCAATTGGCAGAGCGGTTGGGGAAACAGCCGCAGTAATATTTACGATGGGTAGCTCATTAAGACTGCCAACATCGCTTTCAGATTCAGGAAGAACAATGGCAGTTCATTTTTATATTTTGGCAAGAGAAGGCATCTCTATGGAGATGGCCTATTCTACCGCCCTGGTACTGGTTTTGAGCATACTTTTTATAAATATAATGGCCTATTATCTTATGAATAAGTTTATTTCAAAATACTCCTGAGGATATATGGACATAAAAATTAGTGCAATTAATCTTAAAGTTAAGATTGACAATTCAGAAGTTTTAAAAGATATAAACTTATCAATTTACAAAAACACTATAACAGGGCTTATGGGGCCCGCTGGCAGTGGAAAGAGCACCTTCATCTCCGTTATAAACAGGATGATTGATTTTATAGAAAATGTTGAGATATATGGCAATCTTGATATAGACGGTGTTAATATCCTTGAGGAAGAAAATGTTGTATCTCTCAGAAGAAGAATAGGAACTGTTTTTGCTGTGCCCTTACCCTTGCCAAGATCTATTTATGAAAATATCGTCTATGGGCCAAGACTTAAGGGCATTTCAAACAAAAACAAGTTAGATTTTATAGTTGAAGACTGCCTGAAAAAGGCCTTTTTATGGGATGAAGTAAAAAACAGGCTTAATACCTCTGCTCTTAAGCTGTCGGGTGGACAACAGCAAAGATTATGCCTTGCAAGGACATTGGCATTAAATCCAGAGATAATTCTTTTAGATGAGCCCTGTTCCGGTCTGGACCCCATATCAACAGCAAAGATAGAAGAAGCACTAAACGAGTTGAAACGTGATTACACAATAATTCTGGTATCAAACAATACAAAACAGATAGCCCGTGCAACAGACTATTCGGCCTTTTTCTATTT
>JAOAGA010000042.1:0-7613 GCA_026415985.1 Pseudomonadota bacterium
AATTTATAATGATGGGACAATAATATTTTTATCCGGTAAAGAACTAACTGAAAAGGTTTTTACAGATAAACAAATAGTTGATATAGATTTCTTAAAGATTGACGGAACTGGGTTTTTTGTTGGCAGAAGGGCCCTTAATGATATTAAAGGGACAAGAGTAGCTACAGTTTTATGTTTTAAAAAGGCTCCTGCTTTTTTTGACTATTTAGGAAAGACACTTCCCTTTGTCTTTATATACAGCTTCATATTTGTATTTTTCATAGGGTTTTTTGTCTTCAGGCATTACGGAAGAGCAAAAATTTTTCTGAATGACTTAGAAAACACCCTTATGAACTTTAGTAAAGGTGAGTATGGCGTTATAAAAAACTTTAAAAAACCAAAAGAGTTTTCTCATATATATGATATGTTGGATGAAATTGCTCTCAGAATATCAAATTATATCAGGGATCTTAATAATGAGATCTCGAAAAGGGCTACAGAGGTTTTTGAAATCAATAAGGCAATGGTTTTATTAAATAAATGTAAGGATATAGAAAGTCTCATAAGTAAATCAGAGAGATTATTAAAAGAAGATTTAGGATTAAATTCCATTGGTATAGAAGAATGTAACGATTTGATAAAAAGATGTAGCCACTGTGAGCTGAAGAAAATTACAGCAAGATTTGCCGATAAAGAGTATGGTTTTTGTGTAGAAATTTCCGATAAAGAAGATGATATTACAAATGATTTTCTCGATATCTTTCAGGAACTTTTTACTACTAATATTTTAAGGATAGGCAGTTCTTTGAAAATTAACGAAACTAATCTTGAGTACGTTGAACTTTCTGAAATATTGATGGTTCTCATGACTAAAAGGAATATAACTGAAATTTTTAATCTTATTCTTGAAAAGGCAAAGGAGATATGCAGGGCCGATGCGTCATACATTGGTGTTTATGACAAAGGCACTGACTCTATTATGTTGAAGTTTTTTATTAATATAAACTCCGATGAGTTCAAGTCTTTAAAGTTTAATAAAAATCAGGGCTTGGGCGGGCTTGTAATAAGGGAAAGAAGGGGAATTTTTGTTCAGAACTATTTTACAGACCTGAGAATTGATTCCCCCTTCAAGGAGATAGTTAAAAAAGAAGGAATTATATCAACCATAGCAGTCCCGATTTTTTATGAAGATGATATATTCGGAATCCTTTATGTTGGGTATAGAAGCTTAAAGAAAGATATTACCTTTGAACTGTCATTTTTGCAGAAAATGGCAACAGCAGCAGCAATTGCCATAGAGAGGGAAAACTATACGAGTGAACTAAAAAATAAGGAGTTAGAGTTAAGAAAGGCCTACGATGAGCTTTTGGAAAGAAGAAAGGAGATTAATGAGCTTCTCAAAGGTTATAAAGATGCCAATTTAGAGTTGGAGAGAAGTAACAGAGAGCTGATGGAACAATATGAAATTGTTAAAAAATCCTATGAAGAGCTCAATAATTTAAATAAAGCTAAAGATCTGTTTTTGGGTATTCTTTCCCATGAATTAAAAACACCAATTACAATAGTAAAAGGTTACATAGAAACATTGTTGTCAAAGGATTTTAATCTAAGTGAGGATGCAAAGTCTGCTTTATCTACCACTCTTAAAGCAGTCAATAGTCTTTCAGATAAAGTTGATGATTTACTTGACTACATGAGGCTTGAGACAAAAAAATTAAAATTATATTTACAGGAGGTATCTTTCAGAGATCTTTTTGAGGAAATAATTCGTGAGTTAACACCTTTTATTGAAGAGAGAAAGCAAAAGATTATTGTAAAAAATGATGATATCAGATTTAAAGGAGATAAAAAGTGGCTGAAAAAGGCCTTTTCTGCAATAGTTAACAATAGTATTAAGTTTTCGCCAGATGAGAAAAATATTTATATCAGTTTCGAAGTAATAGATAGAGAAAAGCTGTTTCTTCCTTACTATGTAAAGGAAAAACCAATATTTGCCAATAAATATCTTGCCATATCAGTTAAAGATGAAGGAGTCGGTATACCGGAAACGGAAATCAATAGAATTTTTGACAGCTTTTATGAGTTAGGAGATATAAGAACACATTCCACAGGTAAGTACAAGTTTATGTCAAAAGGGGTAGGGCTTGGATTATCTTTTACTAAACAAATAATCTCTATGCATAATGGTATTGTATATGCGGAATCATCTGGATTCGACATAGAGAATTGTCCTGGAACTACTATAAAAATTATCTTACCTATAGAAGAAGAGACAATTGTTAGTGATAAAATGAAAGACTCTATAGTGATAATTGACAGTGACTATGAGTTTTCAAGGTTTTTAGAGTTATTTTTGTCTCAGAAATATAGTGTTCATCTTTTTGATGATGGTGGTGTAGGTTATCTTAAGGTTCTCGAGATTAAACCTAAACTCGTTATGATTAATGTATCATTAAAAAATTATGATGGTTATGAGGTATGTAGTGTTATAAAGGAAGAAAAAAGCATTAAGGACATACCTGTAATTCTTTATGGCACGGGCCCTGAGAGTTTTGATGAGATAAGAGCCCAACGTGTCAAAGCTAATATGATTTTTTATCCGGTCTTTGATACAGAAAATCTCTTGCGTATCGTTGAGTACTACATGAAAAAATAATTTATTATGCTATAAGGGTAATTTTATAAATAGTGAAGCTGCAAGACTTAACAATTTATCCTGTTTAAAACACAGCTTCGCCCTTAGACTTATTTTTTAATAGTTTTGACTTGAGCCACCTTGATTTATGCTAATTTTTAAAGTTTAATTAATAAAGTGGTAACTGAAAAATAGAAGATATGAAAGATAATCTTTTAGATATTATAAAAAAAAGATTTAACAGGCCCTTTCATTATAAGGAGTTGGTGAAAGTTCTCAAAATTAAGGGCAAGGATAAAATTAATCTCTTAAACTCATTAATTAAACTTGTAAACAGAAATGAGCTTGTAAAATTAAAAGGTGACTATTTTGCGGTGAAAGGTTCTGTTAAGGAGATACTGTGCAGAGTTTCCTGTCACAGAGATGGATATGGATTTGCCATTCCAATAGAAGAAAGATCTGAGGATCTCTTTTTACCTCCTCATCAGCTTGTGGATATCTATGACGGTGATATTGTATGGGTTAGAAAGAAAGAGAGAAAAGGGAAAAAAAGTGAGGGGGAGATTATAAGGATAGAATCACGGGGGGTAACAAAGATAGTAGGTAGGGTTGAGAGGTATAAGAATTTATTGATAGTCAGACCAACAGATAAAAGATTTTTCTGGCCCTTAATAATAAAAAATAAGGAGAATAGAAGTTTTTCCATAGGAGATTATGTCGTCTCAAAAATAATTAAATATCCTATAAAAGGTTGGGGTGAAGCAATTATAGAAGAAGTGATTTCTGGCGATAGCTACGAGATAGAGATAAAAAACCTGCTTGTTAAGCTGAATATCAGCGAAAAGTATCCTGAAATCGCAGAAAAGGAAGCATTGATAATAGCTAAGAAGGGCACTAAAAAAGACAGTCTTGAAAGAAAGGATTTGCGAAAGCTTAATTTTGTTACAATTGATGGAGAAAGGGCAAAGGATTTTGATGACGCAGTATATCTTAAAAAAGAAAAAAACGGATATAGACTCTATGTAGCCATTGCGGATGTTAGTAATTATGTTAAAAAGGGAACCGAATTAGACAAAGAAGCATTGTATAGAGGAAATAGTTATTATTTTCCCGATAGGGCAGTTCCAATGTTGCCACATATACTTTCTGATAATCTCTGTAGTTTAAAACCTCTGGAAGACAAACTGACTTTTGTAGTTGAAATATTTTACGATAATTACGGCATTAGGAAATTCTATGATTTTTATTTGGCTATTATAAAAAGTAAGCACAGATTAACCTATGAGATTGTTGATGAAGTTTTAAAAGGAAATATAAATGTTGATAACAAGACAGATGATATGCTCTTCAAGATGAGGGAGCTTACAGGTATTCTGTGCGGAGAAAGGGAAGAAAGGGGAAGCATTGATTTTGATTTACCGGAACCGGAAATAATAATAGGACTGAATGGAAAGATTGAAGATATTGTAAAATCAAAGAGGCTTTTTTCTCACCGTTTGATAGAGGAGTTTATGATTTCAGCCAACAGGGCTGTCGCTGAGTGGTTCATAGACAGAAAGATCCCGTCAATATTTCGTGTTCATGAGCCGCCTTCAGCGGAAAAGATTAATAATTTAGCAGTATTTCTGAAACATTTAGGATATTCCCTTCCGCAAAAGGCTGTTTCCACAAAGATTTTTAGAGAGATACTTGATAATTTTAAAAATTCGCCCTACGAAAGGCTTGTCAACACAATTGTTTTAAGGTCTATGATGCAGGCTAAGTATAGTCCGGAGCCGTTAGGACATTTCGGACTTGCAATAGATGCCTATCTGCATTTTACATCACCCATAAGAAGATATTCAGATCTTGTTGTTCACAGAGATTTAAAGAATTTTCATCTTTTAGGAAAAAAACCGAAAAACGAAGAGGCAAGGTTCGAAGAGCTTTTAAAAATCTGTAATGAAATAAACAAAAGAGAAAGAGAAGCCTTTGATGCCGAAAGGGAAATTTACGATTTTTCGGCAGTTACCTTTATGAAAGATTATGAGGGAGATGATTTCAAGGGGATAATTTCAAACATAACAAAAAACGGAATCTATGTTGAGCTTATTGATTATTTTATTGAAGGGTTTGTACCTCTTGAAGAAATGCTTGATGATTATTATATTTTTGAAGAAGAGAAATTAAGGATGATTGGAAGAAGAAGAAAAAAAATATATACTTTAGGAAAAGAGGTTGTTGTTAAGCTTGTAAAGGCTGATATTTTTACAAAGAAAATATATTTTGTTTTAATTTAAATAGTGTTATGAAAATATACAATATCTATCTGACCTATAAAAATATCAAAAGATTGAGAGAGATTTTATCGGTTTTTTTTAAATATGGTTTTTCTCATCTAATAGAAAATACGGAATTAAAAAGATATATCCCCTTTTACAAGAGATATTTTAAAAAGAAGACCAGCAGATATATAGAAGGTGGACCAGAGGTTCAGCTAAGAAGGGCATTGGAAGAGCTGGGTCCCACCTTTATAAAATTCGGTCAGATGCTTTCTCGGAGAAGAGATTTAATATCAGAAAATCTTGCTTCAGAGCTCTCCAAACTTGAGGATAGCGTAACTCCTGTACCTTTCGAAGAAATAATTTCAATGGAAAGAGATAAGATTCTTAAAAATTTTATCAAAGATATTGAAAAAACACCCCTGGCATCCGCCTCAATTGCTCAGGTTTACAGAGCCAAACTTTTCGATGGTAAAGAGATAGTTATTAAGATTAAGAGACCTTCTGTAGATGAAATTTTAAAAAGTGATATTATGCTACTTTCTTTTCTGGGAAATTTCCTACACAGACACTTTGAAGAGATCAGATATGTAAATCTTCCTCTTCTTGTTGAAGAGTTTACAAGAATAATTTACAGAGAGCTTGATTTCAGAAACGAGCTTGCAAATATGATTAAGATGAAAAAGACCTTTGATGATATAGAGTTTATAAAAATCCCTGAAGTTATCCCCCTATTAACATCAGAAAACATCCTTGCTATGGAAATGGTTGAAGCCATTAAGATTACAGACAAAGAAAATATAACAAAAATATCAGTTGATATTAAGGCTCTTCTTCTTGGTAGTTTCAAAGTCTTTGTTAAAAAGGTAGTAGAAAAGGGCATCTATCATGGTGATTTACACCCCGGCAATATTGCAGTCACATTAGATGGTAAGCTTGTTTTATATGATTTCGGCAACATTGGCTTTTTAAGTACAAAGATCAGGAATGTAATTAAAAAACTTTTCATCGCAATTGTAGAAAAAGATTATGAAGATTTTATCAGACTATTGCTTGATTCAGGAATCATAAGGGATGATATAGATATTTCTATGATAGAAAGAGATCTTATGGATGCCTTTGAAAGGAGATTGGAGTTATCCATAGGTGCCTTTGATCTATCAGGTCTCATAAAGGATATAGTTGATATATCAAGGAAACATTCTGTTAATCTTCCACAAGAACTGGTAGGGTTTTTCAGAACCCTCATACTGCTTGAGGGCATAGGAAAAGAGTATATTGAAGATTTTTCGTTGAATAATCTTATTTTTGATATAGTTAAAGATGCAGACAAAACAAAGGAGTTTTTCAGGGAATCTCTCAAGGAAGTAAAGGATCTTAAAAATATTATCAGTTCAATACCCTATAGAGTCGACAGAATCTTAAAGAAAATGGCTAATGATACCTTTACGGTTGATTTCGTTCATAAAAATTTAGAACCATTAATAGAAGAGACAAAAAGAAGTAGCTCAAGGATATCAATAAGTCTTGTAATTTCTGCATTGATTGTTGGTTCATCGATTGTTTTTTTCTCTGATAGAGGGCCTCACCTCTTTGGATACCCTCTTTTGGGAGTTGTAGGTTTTATAACGTCCATGTTTTTAGGTATCTATCTTCTGATCTCCATCTTGAGAGGCGGAAGAGTCTGACTTTTTTCTGTTGTATAACCTTTTAGTTACTATTACAAAAGCTATGATAAACAGAAGTATAATAATTACCACTCTGTCAACCCTTTTTACATAATCAATAAGTGTTTCTATCTTGTCGCCAAAATAATAGCCTAATAGAACAAAAATAGGTGCGGAAAGAAGTGCTGCAAGAGAATCAATTATGAAAAAGGTTCTAAATCTTACCTTAAGGGTGGCACAGCTAAAAAAAACGGCGGTTCTTAGCCCTGGCAAAAACCTTGCTAAGAATAAGGTTTTTTTCCCGTGGTCGAGGGTAAACCTTTTTGCACGCCTTAGGCGCTCTTTTGTGAAGACCTTTGAAAAAAACCTGTTTTTTACAATTTGGAGTCCATATTTTCTACCAACAAAAAAAATTATAGAATCACCAAGCATAATCCCTAAATAACCCAAGACAAGAGCAGTATAAATACTACCATAACCATTAAAAACAAGATAACCTAAAGTAATAAGCAAAATGTCTTCTGGTAGAGGCAGTCCAAGTCCGCAAAAAATTAGAATTATAAAAGGTATAAAGAGTATTACAGACTCATAGTTTGAAAATGTATTTATAAAATTAACTAAGAACTCACCCATTTATTTAGACATTTCCCAAAGTTTTTCAAGATATTCCCTGTCTGTATCGAAAAAACTTTTTCCCTCTTTGTATAAGGTCTCCTCTATAAACTGTAGTCTTTTCAGAAATTTTAAACAGGTTTTACGAAGAGCCTCTTCAGGATGAATCTTAAGAAACAATGAAAGATTAACTATGGCCAAAAGCAAATCACCAATTTCTCCCGTTATCTCTTCTTTCTTTGATTTTTCAATAGCCGATAATAATTCAAACTGTTCTTCCTCCACCTTTTTCAGAATTGTTTCGATATTATCAAAACCGAAGCCTATATTTTCTGCTCTTTTTGAGATTAAGTAGGCCAAAACCAATGAAGGTGAAGATGTTGGGATATCGCTAAAAAGCCCCTTATTCTCCTTTTCTCTCTTTTCGTTAACCCAACTTTTATAGGAACTATCTAAACT
>JAOAGA010000042.1:7712-15085 GCA_026415985.1 Pseudomonadota bacterium
TGGGATATCGCTAAAAAGCCCCTTATTCTCCTTTTCTCTCTTTTCGTTAACCCAACTTTTATAGGAACTATCTAAACTGTACCCTCTTTTTTTATCAAAGACATGAGGATGTCTTGATATGATCTTTTTATTTAAATTAATTAGAATTTCTTCTATTTTGTCTCCGCCCCGTTCCTTTAAAATAGTTGCCATAAGAAGTATGTTTAATAACAGATCGCCCAACTCCTCACCAATGTCCTTGAGATTGTTTTTTTCAATGGCATCGAACAACTCATAGACCTCTTCAAGGACGTATTTCTTATAACTTTCCAGGGTCTGAGCCCTGTCCCAGGGGCAACCATCTTCAGATCTTAAATACTCAATTGTATTAATAACTTCCTGAAAAATATTCATATAAAAATTATATTGACTTAAAAATCATTTTCTAATAATATAATAGTATATACTCCTTCTTTTACCCGGTATGGTTTTTATCCCTCCTAACCAGCCGGGTTTTTTTTATCTTCTTAATCGTCAACACTTTGAACTTTACTATAGTAACCTATAGGAGCTAAAAAATCAAAATAAATATATTTAACAATAACCTTTTGAGTATCTACTTTTCACTTTAATATTAAATTACTTAAAGCTTATAATAAATATTATGAATAAAACAAAAATCGAGTTTGTCTGTCAGTTTTGTGGATATAGGAGCCCAAAATGGATAGGTAAATGCCCTGATTGTGATAACTGGAATAGTTTTGTTACCGAAGAGTTCAGAAAAGATAGCAGAAAAAGATTTAACAGTACTCACAGGGATAAGGTTATTTCCATTACAGATATTGCTGTAGAGAATATCGAGAGAATAACTACCGGGTTAAATGAGTTTGATAGGGTACTTGGCGGGGGAATTGTCCCTGCCTCCCTGACGCTTATAGGAGGTGAGCCCGGTGTTGGTAAATCTACTATTCTTACACAGGTTTCGAATAAAATTTCTGAAAACAAAAGAAAGGTTCTCTATGTGACAGCAGAAGAATCTACAGGTCAGCTAAAATTAAGGGCAGAAAGATTAGGGGCTCTCTCAAAAGACTTTTTTTTAATTGCTGAGAACTGTCTTGATACCGTCTTTGATGAGATAAAGAAATTTAGCCCCGAACTTGTTATAGTTGACTCAATTCAAACTGTTTACCTCGAGGATATACCATCTGCTCCCGGTAGTGTCTCTCAGGTTAGGGAGTCTGCGGGAAAAATCATGGAGTTTGCAAAAAAAACAGGGATAACATTTTTTATTGTTGGTCATGTAACAAAAGAGGGTAATATTGCAGGCCCAAGGGTACTGGAACATTTAGTTGATACCGTGATATATTTCGAGGGAGACAAGGGGCAGAATTTCAGGATTCTCAGAGCAGTAAAGAACAGATTTGGTTCTACCAATGAGATTGGCATATTTGAGATGACAGATAGCGGATTAAGAGATGTATCTAACCTGTCGGATTTTTTTATTTCCAACAGGGTTAAAAACGAGCCCGGTAGCTCAATGTTTATTACAATCGAAGGGAGCAGACCTATTGCGGTAGAGATACAGGCATTGGTAGCACAGTCGAATTTCGGTATGCCAAGAAGAATGGCCATGGGGGTGGACAATCAGAGGTTAAACCTTCTTGTTGCTGTTCTTGAGAAAAAGTTGGATATGCCCCTCTTCTCTTATGATATTTATGTAAATGTTGCAGGAGGGCTTAAGATTACCGAGACTGCATCAGATCTTGCTATCGCAATGGCCATAGTTTCAAGTTTTAGAAATGTGCCTCTTAATGGTGAGACTATTTTCATAGGAGAGATTGGTCTTTTAGGAGAGATACGTTCTGTAAGCAATTTGGAGGCGAGGCTAAAGGAGGCACAAAATCTTAACTTTCGACGTGCCTTTATCCCTGAAATCAGGCTAAACAAAATTGTGTTGGAAGAGATAGTTGAAATACCTAAGCTTGAAACGGCTATAGAAATGTGTTTTCTGTAAATGAAACATAAAAAAATAACTCCTATAAACCTTTTTAAATCTATGGCTTTAAATAAGGGACTAAACAGGTCGATGAAAAATACTATCTTAGAAAAATTAAGAGTCTTATTTTTATTACTTATCTTTTTTTTAAATTTTTCCGCTATGAAAGTGATGCTTAAAGACGGCAACTTTGTGGAAGTATCAGGCTATAAAATATTTAATGATTTTATTCGTATAGAGATAAAAAGAGAGAAAATAGATGTTCCTATCCATCTAATTGATATAAAATCAACATTAAAATTACTTGAGATAGAAAGCAGAGGCTTTTCTGTTCTGAAAGGGTATTCTTCCTTATTCTATCAGGAAAAGGTAAACAGCTACTCATTTTCTTCCGAGGATAAGAAAAAGGATTATGTTAAATCTGTTCCAAAGATAAAACTTGAAACAAGAAAAGAGACCAACCCCTTTTTTATGGAGCTACCGGATCAAAAATTTAAAGATGAGGATTTTATAGAAAGAATAAAAAAGAAAGGTATTTTTTTAAAGTTTAATATTCCCGTTAAGCAATGACTGTCAGATGAAAATATTAAGAATGAGTAGAAGTGCTTAATCAATCAGGTTAAAGATACATACAAGAAGGGTTTTCTTCAATAATTAATGCAAATATGTCAACAAGCTGTGGATCAAACTGAGTACCCGCACATCTTTTTATCTCTTCAAGGGCGGTCTCTAAATTTAAAGCCTTTCTGTAAGGTCTGTCAGAGGTCATGGCATCAAAGGCATCACATATGGCAATAATACGCGATTCTAAGGAGATTTCCTCACCTTTTTTCCCCAATGGATAACCTTTCCCATCATATCTTTCGTGATGCTCTGCAATTATTGATTTTACATCCTCAAGAAAACTTATAGGATCAAGTATCTGAGAACCAACGAGAGGATGTTCCTTGACAACCTCAAACTCCTCTATTGTTAAAAAACCCGATTTGTTTAATATATTAAGATCTGTTCCGATCTTGCCAATGTCATGTAGGATTGCTGCGTGCTGAAGAATTTCCATCCTTTTTGGTGTAAGATTTAGTCTCTTTCCTATTTCAAGGGCGTAGCAGGTAACTCTTTCCGAATGGCCTCTTGTATATTTATCCTTTGCTTCTATTGCGTTTACCAATGCCCTTATTGTATCAAAATAACTTTTTTGCAAATCGGTATAAAGTTTTGCATTTTCTAAGGATACGGCGGTTTGCCCTGCTAATGTATTTAGCAACTCAAGTTCATCTTCTGTAAACTCAGAGCCATCGAGTTTGTTGTTTACATTAAGAACTCCCAATACCTCACCTTTAATTATCCCCGGGCTTGATATTAAAGACCTTGTTTCATATTTATCCTTGCTTATTTTTTTAAATCTCTCGTCTGTTTCAATGTTCTTTACAATCAGTGGTTTTGCCTCTTTTGCTACCCACCCCGCAACAGAATCCCCCACCTTAACGAGGGTATTTTTAATAATATTTTCGTCCATACCGATAGCATATTTGATATAAAGACTATCCTTTGTATCGTTAATCAACATTAAGGAACCCGTTTTTGCCTTCATAATCTGAACGGATTTTTCAACAATCATCTTAATAACATCATCTGGGTTTAACACAGTGGTAAGACATCTGCTTATACGGTACAAAATCTTTAGTCTGTCAACTGCCTTTTCCAAATGGAAGTTTTTTTCTTCGATGTCTTTTACCATCATCTCTATTTGGTTATTGGCATTTTCAAGTTCCAGAACGCGGGCTTTGAGTTGGGCATTTAATGTCTCCAGCTCAGCCTTATATCTAAGCTTTTCCTGCATCTTTGCTATCTCATGCTCTTTTTTCAGGTCATTTTCGTGGAACTCTTTGAGTTTATTGACCATAAAATTGAAGGTTTTGGCAAGGATACCGATCTCGTTACCAGATGGTATCTTAACTTCTACATTAAGATTTCCCTTACTGGCATCAATCATAGCCTTCATTAAATCCTTAATCGGACAGGTTACAAAAAGGGTTATTACCAGAAACGTGAGAATTATCAGGATTGCAAAGGTAATTAAAGAAGAGTAGATCATTTTTTCCAAATTTCTTCTTAAAAGACCGTTTATGTTTTCCTTAGATATTTCTATGACCAGGGCACCTAACACCTTCTTTGAAGAAGAATGATGGGTAAGACAGGTAGGACCATTAAAAAGCAGATTAACAACCCTAAAGCTATCGGCATTTTCGATAATTGCAAACTTTTCTCTTTTGGGTGTTGTCCCATTGTGACAGGATACACACAACTCACTGTTTATAGGGATTGAAGAACCTTTGTTGGTTTTTTCGCTTGAAATAAGTATCTTGCCCGGTTTATTTAATATATAGATACTTTTTATGTCCCTTTGATCCTTTATGACGTCACTTATTACATTTTCTACGATTGTAAAATCGTTTCTTTCCATACCATAATAAAGAGACTTCTCAAGAGAGGTACTTAGCTTTGTAACCATGTCTTTTTCATATTTTATAAGCTCTCTTTTCTGATAGTTTATAATATAGAAAAAGGATGCCAGGATGATGATTCCTATTACGATGCTGATCTTATACAGGATTTCAAACCAGAGTCTTCTATAGAGAGGGATGTGCATAATTAAAAAATTTTAAATGATTTGTATTTGTTTGGTCAATAATTTTAATTTATTACTTTAGGATTTTTCATAAATATTAATTTATTTAATTTTCACTGAGATTATTCAGGTTGTTTTTTCCTTTTCAAATATATTTATTCTTTCTTTTACCTGACTATTTTTGTATAATTTTTTAAAAATAAGGAGGGGTAAATTGTTTTATGCTTGAAAGTCTTAAGCAAAAACTTATAAATGGTGAACCTGTATTGTATGTAGCATTTGGTGATTCAATTACTGAAGGGTATGGCGTATCTGAAGGATGGCCTGAAAAACTTGTGAAAGAGCTTAAAAAAAAGTATTCGTCAGCTGATATAAAGTTAATAAATAAAGGGAGGGCAGGGGATACAGTTGAAGATGGTTTATTTAGATTAGATAATGATGTAATAGAAAATAAGCCCGATTTTGTTTCAATTAATTTTGGAATAAATGATGCCATGTCAGCGGTTCCTCTTGCTGTTTTTGAAAAAAACTTAAATGAAATGATTAATATAATAAAAAGTAAGACTCAAGCTGAGATTTTAGCAATAAGTTCTGAAATATTAGAAGATGAAGAGGCAGACAAGACTGTTAGGAAATATTACGATAAGATACAAAAGGTAAGCAGGGAACAAAAGATTGCCTTTGTAGATATTCATAGGTACTGGCATCAAAAAATAAGAGAGGGGGTGGATATAAACTCTTTATTAATCCCCGGTCTTGATCATCCTAATGAAGAAGGTTATAAATTATTTGCTAAGATTATCGCAGATATCTTTTAGTTCAGGAGGAGATAAATGTCAGCCAGAGAAATAAGAGTTGGGATAGTAGGGGTGGGTAACTGTGCCAGCTCTTTGGTTCAAGGCGTTTTTTATTATAGTCAGTTGAAAGATGACGATTCTGATGCTTCCTTAGGGCTAATGCACAGAAACTTAGGTGGTTATTTTCCATCTGATATAAGATTTGTTTCTGCCTTTGATATAGATGCAAGAAAAGTTGGTAAAAGACTTAATGAAGCCATATTCTCAAAACCAAATTGTACAAAAACAATATTTAAAGATATACCTGCTTTAGACGTGGTTGTTGAGATGGGAGAGCCTCTGGATGGTATTGCGGAGCATATGAAAAACTATCCTGAAGACAGAAGATTTGTTCTTGCTGACAAACCCCCCTGTGATATCGTTAGGATCTTGAAAGAGACAAAAACAGAGATTTTAATTAACTATCTTCCCGTTGGAGCAGAAAGGGCTGTTGAGTATTATGCAAATGCCTGCCTTGAGGCTGGCACTGCCTTTATTAACTGTGTACCTGTTTTTATCGCATCAGATAAAGAATGGGCTAAAAAGTTCGAAGAAAGAAATATTCCTGTTATCGGAGACGATATAAAAAGCCAGATCGGAGCAACAATAATCCACAGGGTATTGGCAAAATTATTCAGTGACAGGGGGGTAAAAATTGATAATACCTATCAGATGAACGTTGGTGGAAATACAGATTTTTTGAATATGCTCGAAAGAAGCAGATTAAAGTCTAAAAAAATTTCTAAAACCGAAGCAGTTCAGTCACAATTAGATAAACCTCTTGAAAACGAACATATCCATATAGGACCATCTGATTACGTTCCCTTTCTTAATGATAATAAGATTTGTTTTTTAAGGATTGAAGGAAGAGGTTTTGGAAATATAAAAGTTGATCTTGAACTCAGGCTTTCCGTTGAAGACTCACCTAATAGTGCAGGAGTAGTTATAGATGCCATAAGATGTTGTAAGCTTGCTTTGGACAGAAAAGTAGGTGGTGTCTTAAAATCACCTTCAGCCTATTTTATGAAACATCCGCCGGAGCAATACTACGATGATATGGCAAGAGAGAGAGTTGAATCATTTATAAAAGGAGAGGTTAAAAGCTAATGCTTTCAAATATTTTCGGAAATATCCTTGATAAATCCTTAGGTTGGATAGTAAGAATATTTCCGTTTCCGCCAAACATTTATACCTTTTTGGGACTTACTTGTGCTTTAATATCAACGGTATTTATAATTGATGGTTCAAAGATGGCGGTATTTTTTATTGCTTTATCGGGTCTTTTTGATATCCTCGACGGGGTATCGGCAAGAATAAATAATAAATCTACAGATTTCGGCGCATTTTTAGATTCTGTTATAGACAGGTTTTCCGATAGCCTTTTCTTTATTGGCTTATCGACATTCTTCTTTTTGAAAGAAGATGGGGAGGGGTTTCTTATAACGATAACGACGATGGCTTTTTCTGTTATAATAAGTTATATCCGTGCAAGAGCAGAGGGTATAGGAAGAAACTGTAAGGTTGGGATAATAGAGAGACCGGAACGCATAATATTAATCTGTTTAGGGATACTTTCCGGGATGATTAAGGAATCAATGATGCTTTTAGGTTTGCTTTCATTCATAACTATATTTCAAAGAATTTTTTACGTCTATTCGCAAAAAAATAAATAATTGATGTCAATTAAATTCATCGCAGATGTAATGTTAGGTAAGCTCGCAAAGTGGTTGAGAATTTTGGGTATAGACACCCTCTATAGTTCGTCTTTTGACGATAAAGAAATAATCTTTTTAGCAGTTAACGAAAGCAGGATTGTACTGACAAGGGATAATAGATTACAAAAAGATTTGGGCAATAAAAAATCTGTTCTGATTAAAAGTGATAATCTTTTTGAACAATTATCTCAGGTAATCGATACTTTTAATCTAAAAAT
>JAOAGA010000043.1 GCA_026415985.1 Pseudomonadota bacterium
ATCTTATCTGTCTATAGTCTCTCTCTCCTTCTTCATTGAAAGAAATTTTTATATTCTTCCCTACAAAGCCATTAGACTTTTTTTCTCTTACTTCAATTAATACCCTTTGTCCGACTATCTTTTCTATCTCTCTCTCTAAAACAGATTTATCAAAACCTAAATCAATCAGCCCAGCTAAAAGCATATCGCCTGATAATCCAAAGATGGGCTCAATAAGAAGGATTTTCATCTCTGACCTCTAAAAAATATTTTGTGTAGAATAGCAAAAAGAAAGCCTGCCACAAAACCACCTATATGGGCCCACCAGGCAACTCCCATAGAGCCACCATAAATAGATAATGTGCCGTATAAAAACTGCAGAATAAACCAGAAGAAAAGGAAAAAAAAGGCTGGCACCTCAATAAACTGAATAAAAATAAAGATAGGAACCAATGTAATGACTCTCGCACGGGGATAAAAGATAAAGTAGGCCCCCATGACACCTGATACTGCCCCACTGGCACCAAGCATTGGAAGATTTGAGAGAGGATTGAAAAAAAACTGTAATAATAACGCGAAAACACCAAAGGTAAGATATAAAAAAAGGTACATAAAATGCCCTAACCTGTCTTCCACATTATCCCCAAAAATGTACAAATAGAGCATGTTCCCGAAAATGTGAGAAAAACCGCCGTGCATAAACATTGAGGTAAATATCTTTTTTATAGGATCAAAACTGTCATTTATCCCCAGAAAAAGATGATACAATTCATTGGCATGGAAGGCATAGTTTTTTATCATATCATCAATCCTGTTTCCCGCCTTAAGCTCCAAGGCAAAAACAAGAATATTAATAAAGATGAGTAGATAGTTTATATAGGGAACTCTTTTGCTTGGTATGTTATCTTTTATAGGTATCAAGTATTCTCCCTTAAGTTATTGATTAAGGTGGCAAAATAGGCAGCACCAAAGCCGTTATTTATATTAACCACAGCCACTCCCGCACTGCAATTACAAAGCATCCCAAAAAGGGCGGTAAACCCCTGCAAGTTTGCGCCATACCCTACATCCGTCGGCACTCCTATAACAGGTTTATCCGTTATGGCAGAGACAAAGGAAGGCAATGCTCCTTCCATTCCCGCCACTACAATAATACAACTTGCCTCTTTAAATCTGTCTTTTACATCGACTACCCTGTGAATTCCCGCTATCCCGATATCGGTAATAAGCTCTGTTCTGTTCCCAAAAAATTCAGAACAGACGTAAGCCTCTTTGGCAACTGAAATATCAGAAGAGCCTGCCGATAAAATCAAAACCAGTCCCTTTTTCTTCCTGATTTTTTTAAATATCAAACTCATTGTTTGACTCACCTCGTCATAACTGGCAGAGGGAGCTTGTTTTTTAATTATTTCGGCCTTATCGGGAGAAAGTCTTGTAATTAGTAAATTTTGTTTTTTTTCACTAAATTTTTTTATCATTGTTAGAAGAGTCCCTAAATCTTTCCCTTCACCATATACAACTTCAGGAAGTCCTCTCCTCAGACTTCTGTGATTATCAAATCTGACATTATCGAGCACAACGTAGGGCAGATCCTTCAAACTTTCGTAAGCTTCATCTACAGTAATCTTTTTGTTTTCCAAACTTTTTAATATTTTTAAAATTTCTTTTTTTGTCATATTATATATTCCCCTTTTTCATAGGTAAAAATCCTGACAGAGCCGTCTTTTAAATCAAAAAAGACGTTTCTTCCGCTATTTCCCCCCAAATCGGTGCTTAAAACCCTAATTTTATAATTCTCCAAATGTTCCATAATAGATTGGATATTTCTTGTTCCTATGTTAAGGTTATTTTCTTCATTTAAAAAGATATTTGCGCCACCAATAATCTTTGCCCAAAGAATATTTTTATTACTACCCCTTTTTTTTAGTTCACAAATTATCTCTGGTACAGCAAGATTTGCATAAAAAAAGGGTTTTGTGTGGTCCTGCCCTTCAGGAAGAAGTATATGTGCCAAAACCCCCAATTTCTTGTATGTATCATAAAGACATAATGCAATACAGGAACCTAACCCTTTACAAATAAGCACGTCCGGACTTTCGGAAATTACACATTTACCCATTGAAACATATAAAAAATTTCTTACCATTAGGTTTTTTCAAAAAATTTTTTTAAAAGACCCATTTTCCGGTATCAAAAGAAAATCAAAGGATATCTTTTCTTCCTGATTAAATATAATAGTTTCGAGGAAAAAAATATCCGCTCCCTCCTTATTATAATTAACCATAAGATCCTCTAAAACGGCTCCAAGCATATCCATTGCGTAGGAAGGAACACTCGGGATAAGTGCCTTCCCTATAAATTTAGAAAAATTATTCAAAAAATAAGAACTCATTATGTTTGAGATCTCTTTGATGAAAGATATTGTTTTCTCGCTACGGATATCTTTATCAAAGCCCTTCAAAGTGAGTGATGCCAAATTAAGAACCGCCTGATGATCAAAGATGATCAAAATTCCGGCCTTAAAACCACCTTTTATATCAAAATGAACGGCGGTAACAAGCTTGTCGGCAATGCCAAGTTGCTCAACAAGTTTATCTGGTGAGACTATTGACACTTTAGGCACCTCTATTAAAACCTTTTTGTTTATAATCTTTCCTAAGGCATTGGCAGCACCACCTGCACCTATATTAAAAAACTCCTTTAAATGTTCAATCTCTATGTCTGTCATATCAAATCCTTACAATTAATCTTTGATTAATAATGCCTAATTAGTTATTATACCATCAACAGAGGACTTTAAATTAGTAAAATGCCTGTATATCAAGTATTAAAATAGGTCTTCCGTCTCCCAAAATAGTTGATGAATAAAAGCCCGGAATAAATGACAGAGGTGGTTTAAGTGGTCTTAAATATACCTCCTTATGGCCGATAAACTCATCAATAACAATGGCACTTTTTGTCCCCTTAATTGATATTATAATAACAGAAAGCTTATCTCCTAATTTAGTATCATCATTTATACCAAGCCTGTCCCTCAGAAAATAAAGAGGCAGGTACTCATAATCAAGCAAGATATTATACCCGCTATGGTCTAAATTATTGATTTCACTGCTTCTGATCTCAGCAACTCTTATTATCTTATCTACAGGTGTACCAAAAATAAAAGAACCAACCCTAAAAAACATAATATTTACAATTGAGATAGAGGTAGGAAGATATAGAGATAACTCTGTGCCCTTACCATAAGATGAATCAATCTCAAAGGTTCCCCCAAAACTCTCAACAACTGCTTTAACCACATCAAGCCCAACTCCTCTGCCGGAAATTTCAGAAACCTCACTTTTTGTGCTTATGCCGGGAAAACTGACTAAATATAGTATATCCTTTTTCGATTTTAAAGAGCTCAAATATTCCGGTGAAAACCTTCCGCTTTTTTTTGCCGATTCAAGGACCTTATCGGCATCTATTCCTCTGCCATCATCTACAATGGAAATTTTTATTCTATCCCTTTCTTTTACTGCTGAAATAAGAATTTTCCCTTCCTCATCTTTTCCTTTTGCCTTTCTCTCTTCAGGACTTTCAATACCATGATCAATTGAGTTTCTTATAATGTGGAGAAGAGGATCCGTCAGAGATTCTACAATACTTCTGTCAAGCTCTATGTTTTCCCCTTCAATCCTGAAACTTACCTTTTTATTTAGCTTCCTTGAAAGATCTCTGCCCCACATGGGAACTCTTGTAAATATTGCCTCAAGAGGTGTTAACCTAAGCCTCATTATCTTTTCCTGAATATCTTTCAGCAGTATCTCCATCTGATTAATAGCGTTTGGTATCTCTATATTATCAAGGTCTTTAGTAACCTCCCTTATTCTTGACTCAATGGTTAGTAATTCCCCCGATATGTTTAAGAAATAATCCAAAAAATCCAGATCGACCTTCACTGATTTCGGAAGTTGAGATTTATCTTCAGTAACTGTTTCCCTTGATTCCCTTATATCTTTTTTAACTTCATCTTTCTGCTCGCCGATTCTTTCTATGGAAAAGTTATTTATTTCCGCAACCCTTTTGAGATACTCATTTAAGTATCCCATAGGCTTTGATGGTTCTATGATTAGAAACATTTTTCCATTTAGATCGCCCTTTTTAATCTCCTTTATATCCGGCTCTGAACTGATAATACTCCCAAAACTTTCAATATTTTTGTATATAAGGAAGGCTCTTGCATTAAGAGAAGGAACTCCTTCCTTAAAAAAAACACTTATTTTATAACGACCTCCTTCCTCTGGCACTGGGGATGAATCTTCAATCTTTCCTTTCTTGTTCTCTATCTCAAGAACATATTTCCAGAGTCTGTCATTATAGTCTAAAAGATTAGACACAATTTCTTTAGAGAACCCGATTTCTCCTTTTCTTAGTCTGTCCATCAGATTTTCCATCTGATGAGCCAAATCAGCAATGTGATTATAACCCATTGCTGCAGACATCCCTTTTAATGAGTGGGCCTCTCTGAAAAGATTATTGATTTTTTCTTCTGTGAATGGCTCGTCTGTCTTTTCCAGTATCTTTGAAGCCTTTTCCAAATGCTCTTTAGCTTCACTAAGATAAAGATTTAAATATTTATCTAAATCAAATTTCACTTTCCAGCACCTTCTTCAAAACAGAGACAACAGTTTCGTCTGTAAAAGGTTTAACAATAAAATCCTTTGCACCTGCTTCTATAGCATCCATAACAAGTATTTCCTGTCCCAAAGCACTACACATGACAACTTTTGCTTTAGAGTCAAAGGCAATGATTTCTTTTGTAGCATCTATTCCGCTTTTAACAGGCATGACAATATCCATTGTAACAACATCCGGTTTAAGCTCTTTATATTTTTCCACTGCCTCTTTTCCATTAACTGCCTCACCTATAACCTCAAAATCAGCCCTTTCTAAAGTGTCTTTAAGCAGTGTTCTCATAAACTCAGCATCATCACATATTAAAACTTTATATTTCATATATGGCACCCCAGTTTTTGGAATTTTTTATAAATTTCTCAATTTCTTCAATGTTTAAGATATAAAGAGGGGTATTGTCTTCACTTCTTGATATATACTTTATAAATCTTACATCACTGACAGAAAAGTCAAACTTGCCGGCATCTTCAAGGGAATCTTTGGCAACTTCTGTAAAACCAAATACATTTTTTACAAGATAGCCTATATTGGAAGAATTTTTAGATATTAACAAATAGGACCTTCTGTCAACATCTTCTATCTCGCAAAAATCGGCTATATCTATAGCGGTAACAATTCTACCCTGAAAATTCAGTATGCCCTTTACGAACTTTGGCAGAAGAGGCAGAGGATAGATTGGTTTATCATTTTCCGTTATTCTTTCTAAATACTCTATGGGGAAACCCATTTTCTTTTCTTTGATATCAAAAACAAGTAAGTTCATGATTAAAGCTTGAACTCTCCAACTATATTTTTTAGTTCCTCTGAAAGTGTTGACAGATCCTTTGCCGATGACGCCATCTCTTCCATCGCTGCGGTCTGTTGTTGCGCTGCTGCAGACACCTCTTCCGTAGCTGAAGCATTATCCTGTGTGACTTTGGCAATCTCATCGATTGCCTTTACCATTTCATAGGTTCCCTGATCTATTTTCTCAGCAGTAAGGTTAATCTTTCCTATCTTTCCTGCCACATCTTTAATCATAACAAGAATATTCTGAAAGGACTTATTGGTCAGATCAAGAATCTTCTCGCCTTCTTCCAGTTGTTCCTTACCTTCATTTATGCTTGCCCCAACTCTCTTGTTTTCCCTCTCAATGTTTTCAATCAATTCCTTAATCTGATCGGCAGACCTTCTGGTATTTTCAGCCAATTTCCTTACCTCCTCAGCGACTACCGCAAAACTTCTACCATACTCACCAGCCCTTGCCGCTTCAATTGTGGCATTGAGTGCAAGAAGATTGGTCTGCTGGGCAATACTTGTAATTACCTCTACAATCTTGCCTATCTGCTCCGTCTTTTCACTGAATGATATTACAAGATTTGCATTATTTTCCATCTTATCGAAAACATTTTTTAATTTTTCCAATCCCTCAGAAATCAGTTTCATACCATCTTCTGCGACCTTGACCGACTTGAGAGAAAAGTCGTATGCCTCTTTCGCTCCGACGCTAATCTGATTTAATGAGGTTGCCATATCTTTTATGTGCTTTGAAGTTTTATCTACCATTTCTCTCTGATTTTCAGCACCAATTGAGACCGTTTCCATAGTTGTGGCCACTTCAGTAGCAGAGTTGCTAATCTCCTGAGCAGTTACAGACAAAATCTGAGCTAAATTGGCTATCTTTTCCGATGCGTTTTTAATATGCTCTAACAACCCTCTTATGGAGTTTGCCATCTGCGTAACGGAGAAGTTAAGATCATCGACCTCGTCATCAAATTTTTTTCTTTCACCAACCGGTGTTTCCGAAAGGTCTCCCTGACTGATATTTTCCGTAAGTTTGACCAACTTTCTTAACTCGCCGGTAAACTTCCTTGAAAACAAAACTGCCAGGATTACCCCTACTATTACCGCTATCAAAACCGCCCAGGCCCTTGCATTTTCGATGTTTATGTCGAAGACCTGAAAGATAAGGGGAATAAAAACCACAAGAAAAACTATCAAGATATTGCCAAGAAGATACTTTTGACTTAAACTAACTCTCATAGACACTCCTTTTTTACATAAATTCTTTCTTTGGGAAAAACCGGAAAGAAAAGATTTCTTAACCCTCCCCAAAGGCTTTCGGACTTTCCTAAAATAAGATAACTGCCGTTAAGACAAATTGAATATACTTTTTTCAGCAGTGCTTCCTGCGTCTTTATATCAATGTAAATTAACATATTTCTGCATAAAACTATATCCCAATATTTTTTTAAATCCTTCCTGAAGACATCCTCCTGAGTTAATATGACCATTTTCTTTATTTCTTCCTTTATTTCATATCTCTTATTATCAATTTTAACAAAATATTTCTTCAATAAAAAATCGGGAGTAAAAATTAATCTCTGTTCATCAAAAATACCAATTCTGCCGAAGGTAATAGAATCGCTATCAAAATCTATTCCAAGAATATAAGGTTTAAAAGTTTTAATCTCTTCAGGAAAGTATTCCTTCAAAATAATTGCAAGAGAGTAGGGCTCTTCACCGCTGGCACAACCAATACTTAAAATTTTAATATATTTTTCACCCTTTTGCTCCTTCTTTTTAAAGATATCTGGTAAGACCTTTTCTTTTATGGTTGAAAAGGTATCCCAGTTTCTAAAAAAATAACTAACATTAATGGTAAGTATTTTTTCAAAAATCTTATACTCTTCGGCAGATTTTTTAAGATACCTGTAATAATCCTCTATATTGTGATAATTTAAAGCTATTGCCCTTAAATAAAGACGCCTTTTTATATAGGCCTTTTTGAAAGGCGAAAGTAGAATATTTTTCTCATTGTAAAAACTAACTATCTTTTCATACCATTCGTCATCAATGAAACTTTCCACAGAAGATTCACTGATCATTCTTTGCTACCTCTTGGATATGATAACAGGGAGAGCCATACCATAATCCTTCAAGGTCATAAATTTCCCTTGTTTCTTCAGTAAATATATGAATTATTATGTTTCCGATATCGACAAGAACCCAATCTCCCTTGCCATAACCTTCAATGGCGTGAGATAACCCTGAGGTTTTTGCTGATTTTTCAAGCTCCTCTGCTATTGATTGACAATGTTTAGTTGAGCTTCCGGAACAGATTATTATAAAGTCAGCAATATCACTTGATTTCGAGATATCTATCCCGACAACATTAAAACCTTTTTTTTCCCATATCTGGTTTATTATCTTTGAATAGGGTTTTACCGCTCTTTTTTTAAGAAATTTCTCTATAGAGATTATTCGCTTTGATGTAGCTCGCAACATCCCTCCCTACACACGATGATATACTTAAATCCTTTCTTATTAACTCTCTTATCTCGCTTCCTGAGATATTAAGGCTTTTAACATAAATATTGTGTATCTCTCTGTCTTTATAAAGATAAAAACCCGCTGAAACTTCGTCTATCTCAAGTTTAAGATAATTTTTTAAAATTCTTTTGGTCTTATCCTGAACGCCGTATCTGTTGAAAATGACAAAGTTTACCGATGAAAAAAGGCTTTTCCAGTCCTTCCATGTATTTATCTCAATAAAGGCATCAAAGCCTACCAAAAAGTAAAACTTATACTCTTTTCCATACTTTTTGTTGATAAAATTAATCGTATCGATTGTATAACGAAACTTATTTTTAATCTCAATATCACAAGGTAAAAAGTATGGAAAATCTTTTAAAGCCAGCTTAATCATATTCATTCTGTGATAATCGGGAACGACAACCTTTTTGTGAGGTGGCTGGCTTGCACAAAGAAACCAGATTTCATCTAAATCCATGTTAGACTTAACATCACAGGCCACTCTGATATGCCCGTTATGTATTGGATTAAAAGTTCCGCCGAAAATCCCGATTTTCATCTCTACTCTCTTATCTGTCCGTTTCCATAAATTATAAATTTCGTAGTAGTAAGTTCGTTAAGCCCCATAGGACCAAAAGCATGGAGCTTCGTTGTACTAATTCCTATCTCGGCCCCTAAACCTAACTGATAACCATCAGAAAATCTTGTTGATGCATTGACAAGCACCGTAGAGGAGTTTACTTCCTTCAGAAATCTTTGGCCATTTTTATAATCATTGGTGATTATAGACTCTGTGTGCAAAGAACCATATTTGTTAATATGGGCAATTGCTTCGTCAATATCCTTAACCACTTTTACCGCTAAAATTAGATCCAAAAACTCATAACCATAATCCTTCTCTTCGGCCTTTTTTGCATATTTCAATATCTGTAGAGTTTCTTTGCATCCTCTTATTTCTACACCGGCAGATTTTAGACTTTTTCCGATTAGGGGAAGAAATTTTTTTGCAATATCTCTGTGGACAAGCAGGGTTTCCATGGCATTGCATACTCCCGGTCTTTGCACCTTGGCGTTAAAACAAATTTTTTCTGCCATCTCGATATCTGCATCAGCATCTACAAAAATATGGCATACACCTTTATAATGCTTAATTACAGGAATCTTAGAGTTCTCAACGACAAATCTTATTAAACCTTCACCACCCCGTGGTATAATCACATCTATATATTCTTCCAGTTTTAGCATTTCAAGCATAGCGGACCTGTCTTTTACCGGAATTAACTGAATAGCATCCTCAGGCAGACCAGCTTCTTTTAAAGCCTTAGAAAGATATTTTGCGATAATAAGATTTGTATTAATAGCTTCTTTACCACCTCGCAAAATAACAGCATTACCCGATTTAATACATAAAGAGGCTGAATCAGAGGTAACATTTGGCCTCGCCTCATAAATTATTCCTATGACCCCAAGAGGTATCCTCATTTTGCCGACGAGTAATCCATTAGGTCTTTTCCACATACCCGTTACCTCTCCCACAGGATCTTTAAGAGACATAACCTCTTCTACGGCAAGAGCCATCTCCTCAATCCTTTTTTCATTGAGGGTTAATCTATCTATCATTGCCTTTGATAATCCAACCGCTGACTTGACATCCCTCTCGTTGGCCTTTAGGATTTCTTTTTTGTTCTCTCTTAATAGTTTAGCCATCAAAAAGAGGGCATAATCCTTTTTCTTAGTGTCTGCATTAGCAAGCTCTATTGAAGCAATTTTTGCCTTCCTGGCTATATCTGAAATCGTATTAGACTTACTGTTTTTCATCAGAACCTCCTAAAAACATTTTCACTAACTCTGTTAACTTTATTAAGGATTTTTTCAATCACTGTCACCTGTTTCCCATTACTTCGCTCAAAACAACCATATTATTTCTATGTATTATTTCATCATCATATCTGTAACCCAAAATTTTTTCAATATCAGAACTCCTTTTTCCCTTGATTTTCTCAACCTCTATCAGGCTATAGTTGGTTAACCCCCTTGCTATGGCAGATCCATCTTTGGCGAGTATTTCAACCACATCTCCTGTCCTGAAACTACCGGTAACCTTATAAACTCCTGAGGGCAAAAGACTTTTTCCTCGCTTAACAATAGCATCCCGCGCACCATCATCAACATATATCTTTCCCTTTGGTTTTATGTTAAAGGCGAGAAAATATTTTTTATGGGAGATCTTTACCGTTTTAGGTAAAAACAAGGTGCCGATATTTAAACCTTTAACTATATCAATAATTACTCTTTCTCTCTTTCCCTTTGCAAGCACAACCGGTATTCCTACTAAATTGGCCTTCCTTGCAGCCTGTAGCTTAGTAAATATCCCACCTGTCCCAACCTTACTCCCTGATTTTGAAGATGCCTTTTTTAAATATTTTTCGGGAGAGGCAACAACCTCTATAACTTTGGCATCATTAAAATTTGTCGGATCTTTATCGTAAAAGCCATCCACATCGCTTAAAATAATCAATAAATCTGCTTCTGTCAAAGAGGCAACCTCAGCTGAGAGATTATCATTATCACCTAATTTTATCTCACTCGTTGCTATAGTGTCATTTTCATTAACAACAGGGATTATCTTTTTCTCAAGAAGTGTTTCGAGGGTATTTTTTGCGTTCAGATACCTCTTTCTGTCAGATATATCATCGGAAGTCAGCAATATCTGAGCTACATAAAGCCCCTTATCCAAAAAAATCTCACTATATTTGTGAATTAAATATCCCTGTCCGCAGGCAGCAAGTGCCTGTTTTTCGGTTAATCTCTTAGGTTTCTCCTTAATTTTTAAAACCATCATGCCCGATGCAACCGCACCGGAGCTTACAATGATAAACTCCAACCCCTTTTTCTGCATCAGCTCTTTTATCTGATTAGCAAGTTCTCTCAGAAACTTATCGTCTATTACATTTTTCTCATCGGTAATAATGGAACTACCTATCTTAATAACAACTCTTTTTATCTTCTTTAAAAGTTCCTTTCTCATAATCATCCTTTCATCACAACTTTTCTAAACTCTTTCCTATGAAAAAAAGCAGTTCATCCACTCCTTCACGGGTAACGGAGGATATTTTAAAAACCTTAAAACCCCTTTCTGAAAAGAGTTTTTCATACCTCTTTGCCCTTTTTCTGACTTCAGGCATATCTATCTTTCCAATTACAACTATCTGCGGTTTCTCAGATAACTCTTCATTAAAAAGCCGAAGCTCATCGTTTATTATCTGAAACCCCTTCAGAGGGCTTTTATATCCCAAATATGATAAATCAATCAGATGGATAAGAATCTTTGTCCTCTCGATATGTTTTAAAAAGCTATGACCTAACCCCTCACCTTTATGGGCACCCTGAATAAGACCGGGTATATCTGCAACGACGAAACTTTTCAGATCAGCAAACTTAACAACACCTAAGTTAGGAACTAATGTGGTAAAAGGATAATCTGCTATTTTGGGTCTTGCCGAAGATATAACGGAAAGTAATGTTGACTTGCCTGCATTTGGAAAACCGATTAAACCAACATCGGCAAGAAGCTTAAGCTCAAGTTTGATTAATCTTTCTTCTCCTGCTGTTCCTTTTTCGGCAAAACGAGGTGTTTGCCTTACAGGAGTTGCGAAATGGGAGTTTCCCCGCCCGCCTTTACCACCTTTAGCGACGATAAACTCCTGATTGTCTTCGATCAGATCTGCTATGATATTATTAGTTTCAGATTCTCTTATAATAGTTCCGACAGGAACGGGAAGAATCAGATTTTCACCGGATTTTCCATGTTTGTTATTGCCCTGACCGGGTCTTCCGTTTTCTGCAAAATATTTTTTTTTGTAGCGAAAATCAAGAAGTGTATTTAGATTTTTTGTGGCCCTGAATATGATATTTCCACCATCTCCACCATCTCCACCATCAGGTCCGCCTTTAGGAATAAACTTTTCTCTTCTGAAGCTGACACAACCATTACCACCATCTCCCGCCTTCACATATATTTCAGCTTCATCGACAAATTTCATACATAATTAGTTTGGATATACACTCACCTTCTTTTTGTCTTTACCATAGCTTTCAAACTTAACGGTTCCCTCTGTTAAAGCAAAAAGTGTGTGATCTTTTCCCATCCCCACATTCTTGCCGGGAAAGACTTTTGTGCCTCTCTGTCTTACTATAATAGACCCTGCCTTAACAATCTGACCATCAAATCTCTTAACACCTAAGCGTTTACCTGCGCTGTCTCTGCCGTTTCTACTACTTCCTACGCCTTTTTTATGAGCCATATATTACCTCCAAATCTCATAATTAAATGTTTATTGAAAAAATTCCTGACCCCTCAAGCCCCTCATTTATGCCTTTATCTCTTCGATCATAACCTCTGTAAAGGGCTGTCTGTGTCCGTAGAGCTTGCTAAAATCTTTTCTTCTTTTTTTCTTAAAAACAAGTATCTTCTTGCCTTTTCCCTGCTTCAGGATCTTTCCTGATACAACCGCACCTTCAACTACAGGTCTGCCGATCTCAATGGTATCGTCATCTTTTTTGACTAACAGAACTTCGCTGAAACTTATTGCATCACCCTTTTCCCCTGAAAGCCTCTCAACTTTTATCACCTCACCGGGAAAAACCTTGTATTGCTTTCCCCCTGTTTTGATAATGGCATACATATAACTTCCTCCTAAAAAATTTAAGAATATGATTTTACGAAAAAATTAACAACAGGTCAATAATTTTTAGCGGAAAATTTTTTTATATATTTAATAACCTTCCTAAATAAAGATAAGATCATTCTTTCATTTGAGTTTCAGACAACTTAATTTTGTAAACAATCATAAAATTACAAAATTTTTTTATTTGTCTTTAACATATTTTGGTATGATAAACTTTTAGTAATGAAAAGATCTTTTTATACATTAATAATCCTTTTTTGTCTTATCTCTAACCTAAACTCGCTCGTAACGGAACCATCAAAATCCCTTATAAAAGACCAAGCAATTATATTTGATATGAGATCTCTGGAAGAGTTCAGAAAGGAGCGTCCGAAAGATTCTGTCCACTTGGACTATGAGTTTTTTATTCCTAAGCTAACTAAAAAGGATTTTTCTGATTTTATCGCCTTTTTAAGGATAATAGGAGTAACAGAACAAACAAAAATTTTTTTTCTTATAAACAATATTGATGATCTGATAAAATCATCGGCAATCGGTTTTTTTCTGAACTATCTCGGTATAAAAGATACCTTTTTTGTGGAAGGCGGGTTTGAAGGATGGAAAAGAGCCGGCTTGCCAACCCAAAGCGTAGGCAGGAAGTTTCTGCCTTCCAACTTTAAATCAAATATTGATGAAAAAAGCTTTTTTATAAATCCGGACAAAAATTTTATAAGAAATAAGAACATTTCAGTCTTTCAGTGCGATAACTTCGAAGATTACAGGATTAAAGGGTCTAATATTTTAGATATTGAGATTTTTTTTGCCGATGGCGGGTTAAAAGATAAAGATGATATAAAATTAATTATGAGTGCCTCTCTTAAAAATCATAAAACTATATTATTATACCCTGAAGACTCACCAAAAACTTATGCCATTGCCTTTTTACTAATAAAATATTTAGAATATGATAATGTTAAAATACTTAAAGGAGATAAAATTTTATGGTCAAAACTAAAAATATTGGAATAATAATATTTATCTTTTCAGCCATAATGTCTGTGGTTCCTTCTTTTGCTAAGGAAAAGGTTGCTATTACCCCTTTTAAAATCAATGCTGAAAAAGAGCTGGAATACCTGAAAACAGCAATTCCTGAAATGTTTTTTTCCCGTTTACCTCTTAAAAACAAAGAGATTGCAAATACCGATGATGTTAAGGCTCTGTTTGATTCCGGATTTGATATAGTTATTACTGGCAGTTATACAAAGTTAGGCAATGCCTTTTCTTTAGATATAAGGGTAAACGAAAAGCCTGACAGAGTTAAAAGTTACTACTCCTCAAAGGAAGATCAGTCAAAGCTTATCTCTGCCATTGATGAGATAATAGAAAAAATAGTCGGTAAGGCAGAAACAAGAGAGGCTGTTTCAGAATTACCTCAGACAAAATTTAAGAGATTAAGTATTGACAAGACAAATCATCCCGTATACTCCTTTACCCTTGCCGATATAAACGGAGATGGTAAAAAAGAGTTTATCACCGCAACTGAAAACAGTATTTTCATATATTCGAAGGATTTCAAAAACATTCTTTTTGAAAAGAAACTTCCCATGCAAATCTTAACAATAAATTCAGGAGATTTTAACAAAAACTTAAAAGAAGAAGTTTATATTACTGCAGTCAGAAATGAAGACCCGGTAACTCTTGTTTTTGAAATGAACGATAATAAATTAGAAAAGGTTTACGAAGAAGAGATATACATTAATATAATAGAAGGTACTAACGGTGAAAAAAAGCTCATCGGGCAAAAGCCGGCAGTTAACGGACCTTTTGACAGCGGAATATTTGAAGTCTTTTACGATGGGAAAAAACTTATAAAAGGAAAAAACCTGGATCTGCCTAATATAGAAAATCTGAATATATATCAGATAAAGCCTCTGAGATATAAAGACTCAGACTGTTATCTTTATATCGATGAGTCTGATTATTACAGAATAATTGATAAAAAGGGGAAGGTTATAGAAAGATTTAAAGAAAGATACGGTGGTTCCGTAGCGGGTATATCAAGAGGTGTGAGTGATCAGATGTCTAAATTTGCATCACTTCCCGCAAGGATTTTTATAATTAAAGGTGAAAACTCAGATGAACTACTTACAATAAAAAACGAAGGGTCAAGGCTCTTTTTAAGATCAAAAAGGTTTGACAGAGGAAAGATTGTAATACTTAAATCAGATGAGCTTAGCTATAAGGAGATTAAAGAATCTGAGACCTTTGATGGCTATATATCCGATTTAGCATTTGACAAAACTGAAAATTGTGTTTATATATCTATAGTAACAGGCAACAAAGAGGGCAGGAT
>JAOAGA010000044.1:0-8282 GCA_026415985.1 Pseudomonadota bacterium
TATTTTTTCTCTCCACATAATATACATTTTTCTCTTTTCTTTATCTTGATTTTGTTTATTTCGTAGGTTATCCCGTTTACAACCAGGAGTTCCCCGGTTATTGGTTCATGCCAGTTTGTAAGAACCTTGATTGCCTCTATTGCAAGGATAGTCCCTATCATGCCAGAGAAAGCTCCAAGCACTGGAAAATCCAACTCTTTCCAGTTATCAGGTAGTTTCTCAAAAAGGCATCCATAGCAGGCGGTCTTGTAGGGGATCATTGTAAATACATGACCGAACATATCATACATAGCACCATCTATCATAGGGATATTATGTTTAAGACAAGCCTTGGCAATAGATAGTCTCTCGTAAAAATTTGGTCTTGCAGAAATAGCAAGATCGCAATCTTTTAACATCAAATCTACGGTTTCATCATCAATTCTTTCTTTAAAAATTTCTATATTCAGATCTTCACAAAAGTTTATAAGTGTCTCTTGTGCGATTTCAACCCTTGGTGAGCCTAATTTTTTTTCTCTCATTAGGATCTGTCTGTTTAAATCAGGCAGTTCAAGCTCTCCAAAGTGGCATAGTTTAAGATTTTTAACGCCTGCACAGACAAGATATATAGCGGTTGTCCCGCCAATTCCACCAACACCTCCAATAAACACTTTACTCTCAGATAGCAACTTTTGTTTTTCTTTGTCAAACCCCTCTAAATTAAGTTGCCTTGAAAATCTTAAAAAAGGGTCCTTAATCACAATCAATAATGAGCATACTTTATGCCAAAAAAAATTATTTAAATTTCAGATACTTGCATAAAAAGGGGTCACAAAAGATACAATATTGTTGTATGCTAATACAAAAATGTAATGATTTTTTTACTTTGTGATTTTTATAATCAGGCATTTTCCCCTTTCTTTTTTCATCGTTAATCTTGTAATATCAAAATATGTTAACTGATTTAGTCAGGTTTATTCTTGTAATAAGTTTATCTTTTATTTTTCCGCAATATCTTTTTGCAGAAAATCATTATCTTGTTGAGTTACAGAGTCTTGTTTTGAAGGAAAACCCACGTATCAAAGCTATGGAAAGCGAAGTAGAGATGTTAAAAAAAAGGATAGCGGTATCGAGCAGTCTTGAAGATCCAAAGGTAAAGATAGGACTTAATAATATTCCCGTAAATGATTTCTCTCTAAGAAAAGAAGATATGACAAGCAAAGAGATAGGTATATCTCAGATGATCCCTCTCGGGGGGAAACGGGGCATAAAAGAAGAGATTGCTATAAAGGAATATTATAAGGCTCTTCAAAGGCTGAGAAAGGAAAGGATTGAGACCCTCAATATGTTTAGGATGAATTTCTATGAGCTTAATTATATAAGAAGCTCTCAGAAAATTGTTGAAGAGATAAGAGAGTATCTTAATCTTGTGGTTGATATAGAGACCTCCGGAAATAAATCAGGTATGGGAAGCCTTGCTAATGTTATTAAAGCGAATATAGAAAGATCGATGCTTGAGGAGGAGATTATTAATCTTACCCAGAAGGAGAAAGAGGTTTTAAAGAATATATCCTATCTTGCAGGTAGGGATTTGTCTGTGAATTTTTCAAATATCTCAACCTTTCGGTTTGAAAACCTGAATCTTAATGAGATTTTGGATAGAGTTTTTATAGAAAACCCGGATATAAAGATTTTAAAGCTTGATAAAGAGATCAGTGAGCTGGAAACAAGCCTGAGAGAAAGAGAGTACTATCCCGATCTTGAGTTAGGCATATCCTACATGCAGAGAGACGACTCTCCTTACGGAATGAAAAGAGCGGATATGATAAGTGCGATGGCAGTATTTAACATACCTCTATGGTATAAATCAAAGAACATGCCTATGATTGCAGAAATGCAAAGGAAAAGAAGTTTTACTGATAAGCTTATAGAAGACAAAAAAAATGAGCTGTCTGCAAAATTAGAGACAAATATAAGTCTTCTGAAAAAATGGGAGAAGCTTTATTTACTATACAAAAAGGATTTGATTCCGCAAAACGAGCTTCTTCTGGATACATTGATTTCAAGATACCGAACCGGTTTAGGTGATTTTATGCAGGTAATTGATACCTTAAGGACTCTTCTTAAATACAAAAGAGAGACAGAGATGATGAAAAAGGAGTATTTATCTACCATATCACAAATAAACTCGTTATCAGGGGTTGAGATATTAAGATGAATAAGAAAGTTGTTTTTTTGTTAGTTTTTATTCTGGGCTTAGGTGTCTCCTATACAGCTTACCATTATTATCAAAAACATATTAAAAGCTCTCAGATGGTTGGCAAAGAGGCAGAAAAAAAATTATATACCTGCCCCATGCACCCCCAGATTATATCAGAGAAGCCCGGTAGCTGTCCTATCTGCGGGATGGATCTTGTGCCTCTTTCTAAGGATGGCGATAAATCTCAAAAAAGAGAAGAAGATGAGGTTGAGGGATTAACGAAAATATATCTTTCAGACAAACAGGCAAGTTTACTTGGCGTAACCTATGAGGAAGTAAAGAAACGAGAGATAAGTAAAGAGATACTTGCAAGTGCAATTATAAACTATGATGAGACAAGGATATATAAAGTTAGTACAAAAATTTCCGGATGGATTGAGAAGTTATTTGTTAATCAAACTGGCCAGTTTGTAAGTAAGGGAGAGCCGTTATTTAAGGTTTACAGTCAGGAGCTCCTTACTGCTCAGGAAGAATATATCTCCATTCTCAGCGCATTGGAAAAAACATCTAATGCCGATCTGAAAACTAATCTTGAAAAATTGAAAAATAATGCTAAAGAAAGATTGAGACTTCTTGATGTAAGTGAAGAAGATATTCAAAAACTTGAAAGAACAAAGGTAGCTGAGAAAGCTGTTACCGTCTATTCACCTGTCAGTGGTTATCTACTGGAGAAGATGGTTTTTGAGGGACAGAGGGTAATGATGAACGAGGTAGTAATGACAATTGTTGATCTAAGCTCTCTTTGGGCAACGGCGGATATCTTTCAACCTGATTTTCCTTTCGTCAGGATTGGTACCCCTGTGGAAATTTCATTACCTTACTGGAGGGAAAAGAAGTTTTACGGAAAGGTAAGTTTCATATACCCCTCTGTTAATCAGGAGACAAGAACGTTAAAGGTAAGAATAGATATTGAAAATAAGGATCTTACCTTAAAACCGCAGATGTATGCAGAGGCAAAGATAAGCTATTCCATAGGAAAAAGAATATCAGTTTCCGAGACAGCAGTTTTTAGAACGGGGACTAAAGAGTATGTTTTTGTTAAAGACAAGGACAATCATCTGAAACCTCTGTTAGTTAAGACTGGGGTTTTAAGTGGAGATGGTTATTATGAGATTCTTGAGGGGTTGAAGGTGGGGGATATTGTAGTTAGCTCTGCTAACTTTCTCATAGATTCAGAATCGGCATTAAAATCCGCTTACAAGAAAGCTACGGAAGGGAGGTAAAGCGGATTTGCTAAAAAAATTATGATAAAAAAGATAATTGAGTTTTCGGCAAACAACAAGTTTTTTGTAATTATTATAACTACCGCATTAGTTACCTTTGCGGTTTATACTCTTAAAAATATTCCCCTTGATGCGATCCCTGATCTAAGCGATACACAGGTAATTATCTATACTAAATGGGATAGAAACCCTTCCATCATTGAGGATCAGGTAACATATCCTATTGTAAGTAGTCTTCTTGGTGCGCCCAAAGTTAAGGCAATAAGAGGTTTCAGCGATTATGGATTCTCATACGTTTATGTAATTTTTGAAGATGGAACGGATATATACTGGGCAAGAAGCAGAGTCATTGAGTATCTTTCTAAGATTCAGGGAAGGCTTCCTGAGGGAGCAAAAACAGAAGTTGGTCCTGATGCTACCGGTGTTGGCTGGATTTTTCAGTATGCCCTTGTTGACAAAACCGGTAAGTATGATTTGGCCAAGCAAAGAACTTTACAGGACTGGTATATAAAATATGCTTTGCAAAGCGTTGCGGGAGTAGCCGAGGTTGCAACCGTTGGCGGATTTGAAAAGCAGTATCAGGTAACAATCAATCCCTCACGACTTCAGGCATACAATATATCGGTTATGGATATCGTAAATGCCATTAAAAAAAGTAGCAATGAGATAGGTGGCAGGCTCATAGAATGGACCGGAAAAGAGTATATGGTTACCGCAGAAGGCTATATCAGAAATATTGAAACACTCAGAAAAATTGCCGTTAAAAGTGTTAACGGAACTCCTGTCTTTCTCAGTGATATTGCTACTGTTTCATTAGGACCGGATATTAGAAGAGGGCTTGCTGAGCTTAATGGCGAAGGAGAGGTGGTCGGTGGGATTGTAGTTATGAGGCATAAGGAAAATGCGTTAAACGTCATAAAAAGGGTGAAAGAAAAGCTTGATGAGATAAAATCAGGGCTTCCTGAGGGAATAGAGATTGTTACCACATACGATAGATCAGATTTAATAAGAAGGGCAATTGATACCCTAAAAAATAGTCTTATCGAGGAGATTATAATTGTAAGTCTTGTAATCTTGATTTTTCTATGGCACTTCCCCTCTGCATTAGTTCCGATTATTACAATTCCCATATCTGTTTTGTTGGCCTTTATACCTATGTATTTCATGGGCATTACCTCCAATATAATGAGTCTTGCAGGTATAGCCATATCAATCGGTGTCCTTGTTGACGGTGCCATAGTTGAAGTTGAGAACGCCTATAAGAAGATAGAACATTGGATTGCCGATGGGAGAAAAGGTGATTTCCATAAGGTTAGGCTTGAGGCTCTAATGGAAGTGGGTCCTTCTGTATTTTTTTCACTTCTTGTAATAACTGTTGCGTTTTTACCTGTATTTACCCTAATTGATCAGGAAGGACGGCTTTTTAAACCCCTTGCCTGGACAAAAACCCTAACAATGGCTTTGGCTTCTCTCTTAGCTATCACGTTAGATCCTTCTGTTAGAATGTTTTTTACAAGGCTCGACCCTTTTTGTTTTAAACCAAGATTCTTATCAAAATTGGCAACGACTCTTTTTGTTGGGACCTATTATCCCGAAGAAAGGCATCCCATAAGCCGATTTTTATTCAAGATTTATGAGCCCACCTGCAGGTTTGTTCTAAACCATCCCAGAAAGGTTATTGCAACTGCTTTAATTATCATTATTTCTGTAATTCCTGTATATTTTAAGTTAGGCTCTGAGTTTATGCCACCTTTAAATGAGGGAACAATACTTTATATGCCTACCACCTTACCGGGCATTTCTGTAACGGAGGCAAAAAGACTACTTATACTGCAGGACAGAATATTAAAAACCTTTCCGGAGGTAGAGACTGTCTTTGGAAAGGCAGGCAGAGCGGATACCTCTACAGATCCCGCTCCATTTTCAATGATGGAGACAACGGTTGTTTTGAAGCCTAAAGAACAATGGCGGGAAAAGAAAAGATGGTATTCCGAATGGGCACCGGAATTTTTGAAAAAGCTTTTAAGACCAATATGGGATGACAGGATTTCCTATGAGGAGCTAATCTCTGAGATGGATAAGGCGCTTCAGATACCCGGCAATACCAATGCTTGGACTATGCCCATAAAAGGCAGGATAGATATGCTAACTACCGGTGTCAGAACACCGATTGGCATAAAAATAATGGGAAGGGATTTAAAAAAGATAGAGGAGATAGGTATAGAGATAGAGAGAGTAATAAAAGATTTAAAAGGGACAAGAAGCGTTTTTGCCGAGAGGGTTGGTGGTGGTTACTATGTAAACTTTACTCCAAAAAGGGAGATGCTTGCAAGATACGGGCTTACCCTTTCTGACCTCCAAATGGTTATAGCAACGGCAATAGGCGGTGAAAACATCTTAACAACAATAGAAGGAAGAGAAAGATATAACATTAATGTCAGATATGAAAGAGATTTCAGAACCTCCCTTGACTCTTTACAGAGGGTTCTTGTAACAACAATGATGGGGTTTCAGATACCTTTGGGCGAGCTTGCTGATATATATTTATCTTACGGTCCTTCTATGATAAGAAACGAGAACGGTATGATTGCAGGCTATGTTTATGTTGATATCGAGAATGTTGATTTAGGAACGTATGTTAAACTTGCAAAAGACGAGATAGCAAAAAGACTGAAACTCCCTGAAGGGTATACACTAACCTTCAGCGGTCAGTACGAAAATATGCTGAGAGTGAAGGAAAGGCTAAAAATTATTCTACCGGTAACATTTGTTCTGATAATATTCATTCTTTATTTAAATACCCGCTCCGTTGTGAAATCTTTTATAGTTCTATTAGCAGTTCCCTTCTCTCTGGTTGGGGCAATACTCTTGCTTTACTTGCTTGATTATAATATATCCATTGCGGTTTGGGTCGGAATGATTGCATTAATGGGGCTTGATGCAGAAACGGGTGTTTTTATGCTTGTCTTTTTGGACTTAGCCTATGAAGATGCCAGGAAAAACGGAAAATTAAATAATATTGATGATTTGAAAGAGGCAATAGTTAACGGTGCAGTTAAAAGAATAAGACCAAAAATTATGACTGTTCTTACCTCAATGATCGGGCTTATGCCCATTATGTGGTCAACGGGCACAGGGGCGGATATGATGAAAAGGATCACCGCACCAATGGTTGGTGGGCTGACAACCTCTTTTTTGATGGAACTTGTTGTTTATCCTGCTATATATCTGATATGGAAAAAAAGGGAGCTTAAAACTGGCTAAAACCTATATATGTCGTTTGCAATAAAATAAAAACTTGTAAAAGGAGGTTACTATGAAAAATTTTTTTATGATGTTATTGGCAATTACTTTAATTACCGGTTCAGCTTTTGCCCAGCATGGTCATAGTTCCGCAGGAAAGGAAGGGCACGGTTCATCTTCTTTAGGTAAAAGTATTTTTAAGGGAGAAAGCAAGGGTGTTAAGGTGGAAGGGTGGCTTAACGATATCGAGAGTGCCATGAAGGCTATGATGAAAGATAGTGGTATGAAAATAGACAAAAGTAAGATGGATCCAAACTTAACTCACCACATTTCTTTTATGATATCAACCGATGACAAAGCAGGCAAAATAAAGGATGCAAAGCTGAAAATTTCCTATAAAGAAGGTTCAAAAGAGTATACTCTTATGTCTATGCAAGGACATTACGGTTCCGATATCTCCTTAAAAGAGAAGGGAAGCTATAAGGCTACATTAATCGTAAATACTGAAAAATCAGGAACAATACAGTTTAACTTTAATATAAAGAATCAGTGATAAATAAATTTGACTTTCAGAGAAAAAATTTGATTGAGATCAGATAAAGCCAGAGTGGAGGGAAACAAGTAGAAACTTCCTTTAAAACTTTGGCTTTATCTTATAAAAGAAGGTTTATATTTAAATACTTTTACAGGAAAAATAAGTTATTACCATACCTCCCGTATATTTTCTTATGTTTTCCTAAAATATAAGTGTGAAATTAAAGAAGCATGAGTTAACAAATTTACCAAAAAGTTTACAAATCTGCCGGTAATAAAGACTATTTATCTAATCTTTAAAGACCTCATATAGCCAGATAATGCAAAAGAGGTAACATACAAGTACATAGAAAATATTGTCAGGTCAAGAAAAAAGCAAAAAGACATACTTCACCGATTATTCTTCTCACCTCCTGAGGTTAATATGATTCCTAATAAGCTATTTTATGGGGATTTGATTAAAATAATTACCGACGAAAAATACAGAGAGAAAAACTTTAAAAATAGTACCTGTAGAATCTATTAAAGAGCACGTTGAAAAGGCTTCAAGAAGATAAATAAAAAAATAATGAAAATCTGAGATTAATTCTTTTCGGTAGCAAAGGCTTTCAGAAGATAAGCCAAAAACTTACTGATAAAATCCCATAAAGATCGGGTCAGCCCTTGGGAGATAAAGATAAAGCCAAAGTGAAAAATAAAGATAAAGTCAAAGTCAAAGTGAAAGAAAAAATAAAGATAAAGTTAAAGTGAAAGTTAAGACACCTTGTTTAACATTCCAGTTAACATAGCCCTAATCTCGTTTATAATCTTTTCTCGTTGTAAGAACTTTTCTTCAGATATGTATCTCAATCTTTTTAGTTTCTCATACCAATCAAGGGTCTCATTAGCAGAACCCCTTGAAATATAAAGATAATGTATATATTCTCTTCCTCGTCTTCTCCCGAAACCCTCCGCTATGTTTGCACTAATAGATGCAACACTCCTCAAAACTTGATTTGTTATTATTTTTGATGTCTCAGTTTGAGGAAAGTCTTCCGCATCCT
>JAOAGA010000044.1:8381-14913 GCA_026415985.1 Pseudomonadota bacterium
CTTACTTATATTCAATATTTACCAGATAAATAAATTTTTTTCAATTTTTTTTTATCTGATTTGATATTTGCCTAAACCAAAACTTGTGTTCTTTCCTACGTGTAAGATTTCTCCTGCCTTAAGTATCTGAGTAAAGGGAGAAATTTTACCTGTGAATGTTACCGAACCTATGAGCCCTCCTAATCTCATTCTTGTTTGTTGTCTTGTGGAGTATCTTTCCCAATCCCACCATCTCAGATTGTCTTTTGAAACGGTTACGTTTTTTGACAGTTCTATGATTTTTTTGTAATCCCATTCTGACTTTGTACCATCACAGTGAAAAAAATGGAGTAAGTCTATCCTCATTAATAGTGACTTGACGAGTATGGAAAAATCAAGTTTTGTTACGAGGTCTTTGTTGTTTTTTAGTCTTAAGGGGGTTTCGAAATTTAATGTGAGGGACGTATCTTCTCTGTCTTCGGCATCAGATATTTTCTCATCTATGTTGATTTCTTCATAGTCAGGGGGTATTATATTGCTTTTTTCATCATCGTAAACTTTTTCGCCTCTATGGGAATAAACTTCTTTAACTTTGAAATGACCGCGTCCTTTTCCAATACCAATTTTGCCACATTCGATAAAGGTGTAGATAAAATAGGGTAGATATGATCTTGCCTTGCCTATGAGTATTAAAGAAAAGGTTATATTTTCATTGGCTGAAAAAAACTTTTTGCTGTTTAAGGGAGGTTCAATAATAAAGGGGTGTGGAATATTTTTGTTGTTACCCTTTTTGAAGAAGGGTTTATCCAAAGGTTCCGGCGTTTCAAATACGTAGGCGTATATACAACTTTGCTTTAGGATACAGTTATCGCACGTTCTTGTTTTTAAGGCACATACTACTTTTTTAAATGTGTTTCCAAACACACCTCTGAAGGTGGATCCTTTAAAGTAGGGAAGACTGATAGTTTCCGTTGCAATAATTTTGAAGTTGAGTTTGATATAGGGAATTTTCATTGTTATTTTCATACCATAAAATTATTTTTTTTTAAAATGCTTTTTGTTGGGCTTTTATTTTAGGAAGATTGTTACACCTTCAGGTATTCTGTCTCCCTGACCCATAACTATTACTTTAGGTTCAGAAGGAAGCGGATAGATTCTGACATCGTCCTGATTTTCGTCGATAAGTTCCAGTAATCTCTCTTTTAGTTCATTGAGCTCCTGCCAGCTAAGATAGCCATAAAATACAGAGTATTGAAGTTTGAGGCATCTGCTTTTTAGATAGTTGTGAATTTTTGTTAGTCTTTTCTCGTCTCTGATGTCATAAGATATTAAATAGTTTGATTTCATCTCTTGCCCTTTATTATTAGCTTTATTTCTTTTAAAAAGGTTTGAAGTAGTCTGTCAAAAATTGGCTTTCCCTTTTCAAAAAGAGAGATTGTTACTCTCATGCCTTCGTCATTGAGCCAGTTACCGTTGTAAAAATCTTTATATTTCCGATAGCACAAGATTTTTGCAGAGAGAACATCCATAATGGGATCTACAACGCAAAGGAGATCACAAACAAAGCCGAATCTCTTTTTATCGTTAATTATACCGATTTCCGGGTTTAACTCTTCTGATATACATTTGGCTGTTATCAGGCCAATAAACAGGTCTTTGAATTTTCTCCTTGTGTTGAAAAATTTTTTTCTTTCATTATTGCAGAATTTCATTATGTAGTAGAAATATTCTTTATCTGTAAAGCTGTGGGTTTTTAATGCTTTATAAAGGTTTTTGTCGAAGGATTTTATGGCATATATTTGTATCTGCTTTTTCTTTTCAATAAGCCAGGTGTGAAACTCAGTTTTTATTTCTTTTTTATTTATTGCTATTCTTTGCGGTATTTCCTCGAAGTATCCGCTGTCAGAGACGGGTATTATATGAAGTGAATCGTTTTTATAGAGGCTTGTTATTACCGCAGGTTTTTTAAATCTTAAGAATTCTCTCAGGATATCCTGATTTATCTTTTCTTTGCTGTCTATGTGAACAAAATCAATGTATTCGTATGGAATCCTTCTGGGTGATTGGTTATTTTTGTTGACCAATAGGGAGGGGCCGTCTATTTTTATAATGTAGTCTTTTGTGTTATGAAGATATAGTGTCTTTTTCATCTGTAAGCCTCCTTGCAAAATTTGTTATATCTTCTCGTATTCTTGGCCTAAGGGTTTTTCGCCATTCTTCAGAAAGGGGATAAAATTTTGCTCTGCCGTTCTTTTTTAAGTAACAACCTGAAGTATCGGTTTCAATTATAAAGTCGTTTGCTATTATTTGTCTTGTTTTAAAGAGTTCCCAGACGAATTTGTCTGCCTCTGCACGGTATTTCTCAACAAAATCGCAGGCTAAGGATTCTCTACCATATTCAAAGCTATGATAGAAGCCAATAGAGGGATCTAAACCAATCATCTCAATCTCTCTGACACATTCAAAATGAAGAAGGGTGTAGGTAAGTGACAGCATTGCGTTAACGGGGTCTTTAGGAGGTCTTCTGTTTCTATTGGTAAAATTGAGAGATGGAGCAAAAAGTTTGGTATAAAAGGAAAAATATAGGTTGCTTGCACCACCTTCATATCCTCTTAAGCTTTCTAAAGTCAGGTTTTCATTGTCAATTTTTCTTATAATTTCGTTCAAAGAATCTTCTGTCTTTGTTGCGTCGTAACGTAAATCCTGCCTTTGGTCTTTACAGAAGTTTATAAAATCTATCTGACTAAAAATCTTTTCCTTAACAAGGTTTTTCGAAAAATCTATGATGAAGTTTCCTTTATAGTTTTCATATTGTCTCAGTCTTAGCAGGGCGTTGTTGTGAAGAGAGCCGTGAAGCATCCCCGCAAATCTGAGATTTTTTGCGGTCAGAAAGATCAGGCTTATATTTTCATCGGCAAGCTTATGAAAAACATTTGAATCAATGGTTACATTTCCAACTACTATTATTCTTTTTATTGGATAGAGTGGCGCATTGCCTTCTTTTTGCCCATTTATGTAGAATGCGAGAGAATTGCCATCTAATTTAATGTGAAGGTCTTTTCTGTCAATATAAAGGGTGCCCATATTTTGTCCTCCTTTAACCTATATAAAAATAATCAGGGTCCTGCGGTTGAATTGCAATACCTAAGGTGTGGGTTTTACTTCTGCCATCGAGTGTAAAAATATGAATTCGGTCTTCAAAGGGGTGTATCAGATTCATCAGGCCATTTTTTACTTTCTCTAACTCCGCAGGACTTAAAAAACATTCATAAACGGACTTCTGCCCGCCGGTGCTAAAGTTTTTAAGGAAGTAATGGACCTTAGCAAGGCGTCTTTCATCGGATATATCATATGCAACTATATAAAGCGTTCTTGACATGATTAAACCCCTTTTTAATCTTTTAAAATCACATAAATCAAAATTAAAAGAATAATAAGAGTTTCCATTTTTCCTCTAATGTTGTCTGTATTTCTTTAAACTGGGATTCTTAAAACCTGTTATTACAATCTTTTCATCTCCATAGGGCTGGACAATAATGTTAAGTCCTTCCGCACTTCTTAAGTCAATTCCAAGTTTGCGCGCCTTTTCAACCTCTTTCTTGCCTACAAAATAAATCTCTGCTCCATTTGAATAAAATTTCCTTCCGTGAATAACAGCAAGATTGAAGAGTTCATCATTAATCCGTCTTGCTGAAAACCTTTTTAGGGAGTGGTCAGTAAAAATAAATTTTTTGTTCCTGATAATTTTTTCTGCCATGGTTCTATCCTCCTTTGCATCTTTTAATTCAAGGATAGAACAGTTTTGAAAAAATAATAATAAAATCAACGTTTTGAAAACATTTAGGAAACGTTTCCTATAAGATTAGCTTACAAAATCTTGATTTAAATTTTAGAAGGGAGAATGATCAAAAATAGTTACATCACCGGTTACAGGTGAACGGTAAGTTAACTTTATAACTTTTCCATGTAAACAATGGGCAACTTTCAAATAGAGCCAGATAGGCCCCTGCCCGGTAATTACAATCTCATTACCTTCCCCTGCTATTTGAAGTGCCTTTTTACAGTATTTATCTAAATCAGCAAGTTTGGCGGTAGAGTCTTCAGTCTCTTTGTATAAGTCTTCAACGTTTAAAATTATCTGCATAATTTATCCTTTCAACAGTTCTTTTTTTAAGATACCCTCTAATTCATCTAAACAAGCATAAGCAATATTGTGTTTCTCTGCGTTATTTCTTTGCTCAATGATTTTATTATCAAAGTAAGATGGATATTTTATTGTCCCATTATCTCTTATTTCAAGAGATTTTAATAGAGGTCCAACTATGATGGTTTTACTGTAGGGACCACTTTTCTTCAAAGTTTGGTTTTCTTTTCCTTCAATTGTATCCCCTGAAAAATCATATGTCTTAGCTTCAAGGACTAATGTGGTTCCAAACCTTGTTGTGATAACAATATCAAGCTCTGCATCTTGTTGAGCATTTTCTCTAAGTGGCTTGGTTTTAACCCCTAAATGGATTTGAGCTACCTTACTTTTTAATTCAGTATTCTGCTCAATAATACCTAAAATTTTGCTTGCTACCATCCACTCAAAAAGATGACCGTTTCTATCAAACACTGAGAAGGCTTCTACACAGGAACGCTTTATAATATCAGAGCAGTCCTCTGAAATTTTACCACCTAATGATTTTATTTGTTCCTTGATGATATTGATTTTTTCCTGAGAGATTGGTTCATTTATTAATGGATAATCCTGTTCGTTGATCTTTTTATTAAGTTCATCAATTAAGGCACGTTTCATATCGTTCCAATACTCATTGAAGATTTCCTCAGGATTTTGTATTAATTTAAGAGGTTTTATTAATTCTCTTATTCGAAAAATGTCATTACTTTTAGTAAGTTCCTTAATTAAACTGCCTATCTTTTTTTCAAGGTCTTCGTAGCCTGCACTTTTTATCTTTAATTCGTTAACCTTAGGTTTTATTGAATTAAGAAATTTTCTAATTTGATTTTCTATTCCTCCCTTGACTTCATCGACAACTGGATTAGGTTTCATGATAGCAAAAAATAGTTTTCTAAAAGTTTCTTCCTTTTCATAATAATCAAGTGCTTTTTTGCCCACATCTAAATTACGTTGACAGTCTTTATCGGCCTCTGGGAAGATTTGTGTTTTTTCATAGGCATTCGTATTATAAAGAGTAAAAATATCATCAAGAGAGATATATGCATCAGCAGTAATTTCCATAACCTTTTTATGCTGATTGTAAATTAAATACTTTGTGGTATTAGCCTCAAAATAAATTATCAGGTCCTCATATTTATTAGAGACTCTATTTAGAAAGGCTTCATACATAGCCAAACTGTGGTATTTTTGACCACCAGTTATATTCCAGAGAACATATTTAATTGAGGTTGTCTCCTCTAAAAACTGATTTTTTAGTTCATTGATATCCCTTTCTTTTTCGACATTAAAAAATTTGCTTTTAATATTGTGTGCCTCGTAAACCTTTTTTAGGTTAAGCCCTCTTTCCTTTTCTGTGGTAGCAATAATAACACTTGGTATTTTAAGCTGTATCACAGGCAAAAAGTTTACCGTCTGATTTCCCGTAGAAAAGCAAAACATATGGTATTTGTTAAATATAGTCATATTCTAAATGGCATCAATAAGCCAGTTGCTTATTGTTTCAATAAACTCTTTATTGTACCTGAAAAATATATTATCATCAGATTTTTTATACTCTGTTACATTACTTTCAAATCCAGCGTGGGCAAAGAAGTTTCTCTTTTGCGGAGAGGTAACTTCCCTATCATAATATAATGATTCTGCAAGCCTTTTCCAGTCATTGGAATCTTTGATATTTTTTAATCTATCCAGTTCATTTCCAAGTACCGAGTCATTTAAATTTAGCTTGTAATAATTATAAATTTCTTTAAATGCTGGTCTTATCTTATTCAGCTCAACTTCTTCAATTTCTTTTATATCAACCTCTATTAGCTTTTTTGATAACCCTAAATAAAATCCAAAGGTATGTAAGACTTTTATATAATCACTTTTAACAAGATTTGGTGTTTCTGAATAACTTTTCTTTAAATTTGCCTCCATAATTTCCAAAAAAATTCTAAATTGATTCTTCAAGTAATTTGTATCTAAATATCCGTTCATATACAAAAACAGTGGAGTGTTATTTTTTATTGCTGAGAAAGTCAGCCCAAAACTTTTTAAAATTTTATGCAATTCCTTTTTTAGTGGTCTACTTTGATCAGTAGAAAAAATTTTTTTTGCAAGAGTTGTATTATTTATATCATCTTTACTTACTGGAGATGAAAAAAAGATCCTTGATTTATGTTCCTCAAAGGTAATTCTGAAAGGTCCTTTGAAACCTGAAATTATTGGCTCTGAAACTGCTATCTCGAAAGTGGTTTTCAAATCGTTCCATTTATTTAATCTCAGCCATGTATCGATATGCTTTAGGGATTCTATAAGTGCTGATACATAGTTATTATGGCCACTTGAAATATCGATGATTATTTTCTCTATTTGATCGCCTTCCTCCAA
>JAOAGA010000045.1 GCA_026415985.1 Pseudomonadota bacterium
AAACGTTGCATCTGCTTTTAGATTGGGATAGTTCTCTACAATTACTAACAGTCTTCCTAATGCTGAGCCAAGCTCATTTGATGCCGAAAAAAGTTCCGTCGGGGTTTTAGCAGACATCATTTTTGACCTGCTTTCGAATAGCTTTTCGAAGATTTCTCTCTCATGCTTTGCATATCCCTTAACCGTATTGACAAGGTTTGGGATCAAATCTGCCCGTCTTTTTAGCTGGTTTTCAACCTGTGCGTATTTTGCGTCAATCTCTTCATTAAGCTTAACGAAGGTGTTTCTGACAGATATAACGTATGCTCCGGTTAGGATAATAAAAAGTATGAAAACCGCAATTACTGCTGAAAATACTCTCATAGAAAGTCCTCCTGTTATTTTTACCAACTTCTTCCCGCACCTCCTCCACCACTTGCACCTCCGCCAAAACCACCAAACCCTCCGCCACCGAAACTACCAAATCCACCACCCATTCCACCACCAAAGCCTCCGTAGTAATAATAGCCTTTTCTAATTTTGCTGTTGGAAAGTATCCTTATAATTAATATAAACACAATAATTGTTATTAGAAGGAGCGATGAGGCCCTTTTTTTATTTCCTTTTGCCGGTTTTATTTCGCCTTTTAAAATTTTGCTGATGGTTATGACGGTTTGCAGTAACCCTTCACTATAATTACCGTTTTTGAAATATGGTATTGCTTTATTATCAATGATTTCACCAACTAACCCGTCGGGGAGAACACCTTCAAGTCCATAGCCGGTATTTATTCTAATTTTCCTGTCTTCCAAAGAAAAGACGATAAGTAGGCCGTTATCTTTCCCCTTTTCTCCGATTTTCCAGTTATCAAAAACCTTTTGAACAAAATCAGTAATATCCCCGCCTTCAATTTTATTTACTGTAAGTAAGGCTATTTCTGCAATACCTTTATCTTTTAAATCTTGGGCTATTGATTGGAGCCTCTTTTCGTGTTCACTGTCAATAACGTTAGCATAGTCATTTATATAACCTTTTGGATTAGGTACGGTGAAGGCAGTTATAAATAAAAAAATAAAGATTAGATTAATTAATCTCATTTATCATCTTTCCCATAAACTCAAGGTCTTTGATATAATTTTCTATTAGCTTTTCGATTATATTTTTTGTGATTTTTACTGATTTAGACCTCATGGTATAGAGGTTTTTTATTCCTGACAAATCTTTTTGATATAGTTTTTCCAACTCATCCAGAATTTCATCTCTTGTTTCAGGGATATTTACCTTTTTAATTCTAAGTATCTGTTTCAAAAGAACTATTGTAGAAGTGAGAGATTTAAAGAGGTATTCCTGATGTTTAATTAACTCATTTTCTGCAAAAAACATCTTCCTTAATCCAAGAACCTTTGCCCTAATCTCCATCTCACATTGTTTTCTGATATTATCGTTCGTTACCTTCACATCTTTTAGGATATCTTCTCCGTATAATAAGACATTTCTTTCTTTCATCTCGATAAACTCAATGGGGAAGACATCGAGAGCCTGTTCTATTTCTGATTTTTTAAATATCAAAGGAATGGCAAAGGGTAGCTTTTTGTAATCTTTATATGCGTTGCTGATTTCTATAATAACCACAGGTTCCGATTTATCGGAAAGAACTATAAGAGTATTAATATCTGATACGCCAGGGTGAAAATCCTTATCAACTATAACACTTCCGAATAAATAGAAGGAAATCAGATCTTCGCCAAGTTTCGCAACGAGATTATTGGTTAATTGCTCCATTGTTTCATTTATCTTTTTAATGTTCATAATACCTCCCTCTTATAGGTTCCGCTTTTTCCGCCTGTTTTTTCTAAAAGGACTATTTCTTTTATTTCAATTGACTTATCAACCCCTTTACACATATCGTATATAGTCAGGCAGGCAATTGTAACAGCGGTCATGGCTTCCATTTCTACCCCCGTTTTTTGCTCACAGCTAACCTTTGAAAAAACCTCGATCTGCCCTTTTTTCTCGTCAATGTTAAAGTCGATTTCTATGGATTCTATAAATATGGGATGGCAAAGGGGTATAAGCTCAGGTGTTTTTTTCCCGGCCATTATGCCTGCAATTCTCGCTACCGCCAAAACATCACCTTTCTTCACACCTTCCTTCAAAACCAAACTCAGTGTGTCTTTCTTCATCTTAACAACACCCTTAGCTACAGCAGTCCTTTTTGTAACAGATTTGCCAGATAAATCAACCATTGTTGCTTCACCCTTTTTATTAAGGTGAGTTATCTTGCCCATTTTTCTCTCCTGAGATTTAATTTTTAGTAACATTACATAATATAACAACTATAGGCCTTTTTATCAAATTTATCAAACAGAAATAAACGTTTTTCATTTGACAGACAGTTAAACCTAAGATATATTTTATTAACGAAAAATTAAAGGTCTTTAAAAGGGGGAAACTATGAAAAAGGCAGCAATAAATGGTTTTGGAAGAATCGGAAGAATCCTTTTAAGAACTTTTCAGGAAAAAGAGGGTCTTGACATTGTTGCTATCTCCAACAGAACTGCAGACCCCAAAATACTTGCACACTTGTTAAAATATGATTCGGTACACGGTACATTTAAAGGCGATATTTCCGCCACTTCCGATGCTATTATTATTAATGGTAAGAAAATACCGGTATTTTCAGCGTCAGATGTTTTAAAACTCCCCTGGAAGGATTTAGAAATTGATATACTGCTTGAATGTTCAGGAAAATACAGAGATGCCGACGAAGCAAGAAAACATATTGATGCGGGAGCAAAAAAAATATTGATATCGGCACCTGCAAAAAAGGTCGATGCAACACTGTTATATGGTGTTAATCATGAAGCCTACGATCCCGCAAAACATTACATAATATCAGCGGCATCCTGCACTACAACCTGTTTGGCAACCATTTGTAAGGCATTGATACAAAAGTTTAACATTCAGAAAGGTATAATGACAACCGTCCATGCATATACCAACGATCAGAAAATTCTTGATGGTTCCCATAAGGACCTAAGAAGAGCCCGAGCAGCAGGGCTATCTATAATTCCAACTACTACCGGTGCTGCAACAGCAGTTGGAGAAGTTTTGCCGGAGCTTAAAGGCAAGTTAGACGGCATAGCCTTAAGAGTTCCTACCGCAAATGTCTCCGTGGTTGATTTGACTGTTGATTTAGACAGAGAAACCACAAAAGACGAGGTTAATGCTCTAATAAAAGAAGCTTCGGAATCGAAATTTAAAGGTCTTATAAGGTATTGTGATGAACCGCTTGTATCCTGCGACTTTAATGGTGATTCCCACTCCGCTATATTTGATGCAGACTCAACTTATGTAAAAGGGAATATGGTGAAAATTTTAGCTTGGTATGACAACGAATGGGGTTACTCTTGCAGGATGAGAGATTTAGCCATCTATATGGCAAACAAGTTTTAGTATAATTTTTATAACTCTTATTGGACTTTTGGAAAAAAACTTTAATCTTTTTCTAATTAATTGCTTTAGGGAGGTGTTTTGTGGCAATTAAAAGGGTAGATGAGTTTGATTTTGAAAATAAAAAGGTATTTGTAAGAGTAGATTTCAATGTACCCCTCGACGAAAACAGAAATATTACCGATGACACGAGAGTTAGAGCAGCACTACCTACCATCAGGCATATAATGTCCCATGGTGGGAAAGTAATAATAGCATCCCATTTGGGTAAGCCAAAAGGTCAGGTAAAACCAGAGCTGTCTTTAAAACCAGTTGTGGATGAACTTTCTTCATTGATAGGAATAGATGTGCCCTTGGCACCGGATTGTATTGGTGAGGAAGTGAGGAAGATGGTTGATGCCCTTAAAGCAGGCGAGCTTTTGGTCCTTGAAAATTTAAGATTCCATATAGGTGAAGAGAAGAATCACCCCGATTTTGCAAAGGAGTTGGCAAACTCCTGTGATATATACATAAACGATGCCTTTGGCGCAGCCCACAGAGCTCATGCCTCAATAGTAGGAATTACTGATTACATAAAGGAAGTAGGTGCTGGATTTTTAATGTTTAATGAAACAAAATATTTGTCTAAACTCATGTCAAATCCAGAGAGACCATTTCTTGTCCTTCTCGGGGGGGTAAAGGTGTCTGATAAGATTGGTGTCATAGAGCAGTTACTGGAAATTGGTGATATTTTTCTTATTGGTGGCGCTATGGCAACGACCTTTCTTAAGGCGGAAGGGTTTAATGTAGGAATATCAAAATATGAAGAAGATAAATTAGATGTAGCAAGAGAGATACTTACGCTGGCTAAGGAAAAAAATAAACCCTTCGTTTTACCGACCGATGTAAAGGTAACAAAAGATATCAAATCAAATGAATACAAATGTGTTCATGTAAATGAAATACCACCGGACATGATGGTTGTTGATATAGGTGAAGAGACGAAGAAAATATTTTGTTATGAGATAATTAATGCAAAGACCCTTTTTTGGAACGGGCCATTAGGTGCCTTTGAAAACCCCGCATTTCAGGAGGGTACGTTTTCCATCGCAAAGTGTATTACTAATCAGAAGAACCTTATATCAGTAGTTGGCGGTGGTGATTCCGCTGCGGCGGTCAGAAAGAGTGGCTTTGCCGATGGCTTTACTCATGTTTCCACCGGTGGAGGCGCAACGCTTGAGTTTCTTGAAGGAATCCCCTTACCCGGGATAAAGGCTTTGGACAGATATTGATATGGCTGTTATTGTTGCAAACTGGAAGATGAACAAGGTTCTTTCCGAGGCCATCGAGTTTACCAAGGCCTTAAAGAGTATGAGTATTAAAAATGGCAGGAAGGTAATAATAGCCCCTCCCTTCGTTTATTTAAATCAGATTGTAAATGAGCTGAAAGGGACAGAAATCTCAGTTTCTGCTCAAAATATGTTTTATGAAGATAAAGGAGCTTATACTGGAGAGATTTCCCCACTTCAGCTTATAGATATAGGGGTGGAATATGTAATAATTGGTCATTCGGAAAGAAGAAATATTTTTAAAGAAGATGACGAACTAATATCAAAGAAGTTAAAATCTGCCATCTCTCATAACCTAACACCTATTTTCTGTATAGGCGAAAAAATAGAGGAAAGAAGGTCCGGAAAAACTTTTGAAATAATAAAGAAACAGCTAACCGATGGGCTAAAATTAATAAACGCCGATGAAATTTACAAAATAATCTTTGCCTATGAACCTGTCTGGGCGATCGGAACCGGTGTCAACGCAACACCAGAACAGGCAGGCGAGGTTCATCAATGGATAAAAGCATATCTTGAAAAAAAATATTTAAATTTAACCGGTGAAAGTGTTAAAATACTCTACGGTGGTAGTGTAACCGCTGAAAACGCAAAATCACTGATGTCTATAGATGGTGTCGATGGTTTGCTTGTAGGTGGTGCTTCTCTCAAAATAGATAGTTTTGAGAAGATTATTAATTTTTAAGGAGTTTTAGATGATTGGTTTTGTTATATTTCTTCACGTTATTGCCTGTCTTACCATAATCTTTATAGTACTTTTGCAAACGGGTAAAGGTTCTGAGATGGGTGCAGTTTTTGGGTCTGCCAGTTCTTCCGTGTTTGGCCCCACTGGCCCAACAACAATTTTAACAAAGATAACCGTTGGCGCAGCGATTCTTTTTATGGTTACCTCAATGATACTAACTTATAATTTTTCCCAGAGGTCTGTTAAAACCATTGTCCCCAAGACAAAGACTGCTCCTCAGACACCTGCTAATGCTCCCACTCTCCCTACCCAAAGCAATGAACCAGCTAAAGCACCAACAAATCCTTTGCCTCAGTCAAAATGAGTCTTCCCAATATACCCAAGCAAAAAAATTATGAGATAAGCAAAGAAAGGGCTTTAAAAGCCCTTTCTTCTTTTGGTCCCGATGAGCTTTGTAAAAAAACAGGTGGCATTATAGACGGTAGCTTCCTGTCTTTTAATTTTTTCAAATGGGATATAAAATATGACTTTTCCAACAAAACCCTTTTGCTACCGGAAAATCTTAAGACTCCATCGACGGAAAATCTAATTCTTCACTATATAGCCTATTCTGAAGGTGAGCAACCCAGAGACAACTGGATAAATTTTTATCAGATTAAAGATGCAACTTTATATCTTCCTGTTTTCAATAAGAGAACTATCGGAATAATCAACAAAGCAGTTAAAGATTTTGAAAACTGGCAGAAAAAGTGTCTTGCCCTTGGTGGTGAGAGATATAACTTTACCAGCTCTTCTGTGGCTTATAAATTTTTTGCTTTTCCTTTAGTGCCAATCCTTATTGTCTATTATGAAGGCGATGAGGATATCCCATCTGAGCTTAAGTTTATGTTTGATTCTTCAGTAGTTAAAAACTTAAGTGCAGAAGATACAGTAGTTACTTCTCAATTTTTATCTCTCCAGTTTTTTAAAGTATGAAAGCCCTGTTTAAGCCTCAGCTTGTAAATAAACCCTATGAAGATCCGCTTTTATATATAGACCTTTTCGGCAGAAAAGAGTCATTTATAGTAGATTTGGGAGATATATCAAAACTGTCAAACAGAAAAATACTGAGAATATCAAGATGCTTTATTACCCATACCCATATAGACCATTTTTTTGGCTTCGACGGCCTTTTGAGAACTTCTTTAGGGAAAAAGGATACAATTTTTTTTTATGGTCCCAAAGGAATAATAGAAAACATAAAGGGTAAACTAAAAGGTTATAACTTTAATCTTATAAAAGAGTATCCCATTAATATTTCTGTATATGAGATTAGAAAAGATAAAATATTAAAATGTCTTTTTTCCGCTGAGAGGGGGTTTAAAGCATCAGATATTGAGGAAGATGAATGGATTAATAACATAATTTACGAGGATAATGAGTTATTTGTAAAAGCCCTTTTGCTTAATCACAAAATACCTGTATTATGTTATCTCTTTGAAGAGAAAAAAAGGTTAAACATAAATAAAGATGGTCTCAACAAGCTGGGAGTGATTACTGGTCCCTGGCTTACAGAGCTAAAAAGACTTTATCTTGATGAAGATAAAGACAGTGAACTTGAAGTCCCTACAAAGGAAGGTCTGAAAAAATTCAAATCTTCATACCTATTTGAAAAATTGTTAATCATCAAGGATGGCGAGAAGATATTTTACCTTACGGATATTAAGTTTTCCTTGAATACCCTTAGAAAAATAAAATCTTTTGTCCAGTGGCCCGACCTGTTTTATTGTGAAGCCTTTTTTACAGGTGCCGATGAAGAACGGGCTAAAGACAGGTATCATCTTACTTCAAAACAGACCAACTTTATTGCGAAATCCATAGGGGCAAAAAAACTTATTATTTTTCACTTTTCCCCCCGATATAAAGGAAATTTTAAAAAAATATATCACGAAGCTTTGGAAGGCTTCTGATCTCCTCACTCTTATCTTAATTTTATTAAGACTTTTTTGGCTACCTTGACATTTTTAAAAATAATTATTAATTTATCCTTACCTATGAATAAAGAAGATTACAGCGATTTAAACAATAAACAGAAGAGGATATTGAGCTCACTGATAGAACACTATATTTCTCAGTCTGAGCCTGTTGGTTCCAAGACAATCTCGCAAAGTTATATTTATGATTTAAGCCCCGCATCTATCAGAAACTATATGGAGGAGATGGAAAAACTTGGTTACATCTATAAACCACACCCATCAGCGGGAAGGATACCGACAGAAAAGGGATATAGATTTTATATATCAGAGTTACTTAAAAGACTTGAAGACCGAGACAGGGAATTAGACTTTCTGAAAAGAAAGTTTGATGAACTTAACAATAATCTAACGGATTTTTTAAAATATCTTACCAATTATATAGCAGATTTTACCAAAAAGACCGCTATAGTCATTCTTCCAAAGATTGACACAAAAAAACCCAAGACAATGGATTTTGTAAAGATAGGTGAGAGGAAGGTTCTTGTTGTAACAGTTTATGACTATGCGGTGGTGGAAAACAGGATTATAGATACAAAAGAAGATATAGAACAGGAGTTATTGATTAAGTTCTCTAATTTTATAAATGATAAGCTTTCTAAAAGGATTAGTTTAGATGAGATAAGAGAAAGTGTTCTCTTGGAAATGAAGACCCTGAAAGAGCTTTTTGATAAAACTTTTCAGACCATTCAGCAAAACATTGAAGAACACCTATTATTGATAGATGGTCAGGACTATATGCTTGATATGCCTGAATTCTCTCAGATTGAGCATTTAAAAAAGATTTTTAAAGCCTTCAAGGAAAAGGCAAAGTTTGCTGAAATTATTACAAGGAGTATAGACAGGAGTGACATAAAGGTCTTTATAGGAGGAGAGCTGTCTCTTGATATAAATAATGTAGCCCTGATACTTTCACCTTATAGCTCCGCTGACAATCTTAGAGGTGCCATCGGGGTTTTTGGACCAATGAGAATGGATTATTACAATTTAATACCCTTTTTGTTTTCAACATCAAAATTTATGAATGAAATAATGAAAGGGTAAATTTACAGGCTGTAAAAAATAAACAAAAAGTAATGAGGTGTGGGTATGAACGAGGAAAAAGAAAATCTGACGGATAACAAAAATGAAAAACCTGATACAGAAGAGGTTCAAGAGAATGTTTCTCAGGAAGATTTAATAAAAAAGCTTACCGAAGAAAAAGAGAAGTATTATAACAACTGGCTAAGAGCAGAGGCAGAACTTGATAACTTCAAAAAGCGGGTTTTGAAAGAAAAGGAGGAGTTCAGAAAGTTTGCTTTGGAAGGATTGATCAAAGAGATACTCACGCCTGTAGACTATTTAGAGATGGCTATTGAGCACACAAAAAATGCTGAAAATATGTCAGCTCTCATACAGGGGGTTGAATATACCATAAAAAGTATTCTCGATATTTTAAAAAGTTATGGCGTTGAGCAGGTAAAAGGAGTTGATAAATTTGATCCCAACTTTTTTGAAGCAAGTGATGTAGAGGAAAGAGAAGATGTGGAAGAGGGAACAATTTTAAAGGTACACAGAAAAGCCTATACCATTCAGGGCAGGCTCCTTAGAGCAGGTATAGTTTCAGTGGCTAAAAAGCCCGAAAAGACAGAAAAAGAATCAGAGAATATAGATAAAAAGGAGGAATAATTATGGGAAAGGTTATAGGAATTGATTTAGGTACCACAAACTCTTGTGTTGCCATAATGCAGGGAAATGATGTAACAGTAATACCAAACGCAGAAGGGTCAAGGACCACGCCTTCTGTCGTAGCCTTTACCGATAGTGGCGAGCTACTTGTCGGTCAGCTTGCCAAGAGACAGGCGGTAACAAATCCATTAAAGACAATCTATGCTGTTAAGAGGCTCATAGGAAGAAAATTTAATTCCACAGAAGTTAAGCGACATCAGCAACTTGTTCCATATAAAGTAATTGAGTCAAACATTGGTGATGCCTGGGTGGAGGTAGCGGGAAAGCCCTATAGCCCTCAGCAAATATCAGCCTATATACTTCAGAAAATGAAACAAACCGCAGAAGATTTCTTGGGTGAAAAGGTTACCGAAGCGGTTATAACCGTTCCGGCCTATTTCAATGACAGTCAAAGGCAGGCAACCAAAGATGCAGGTGAGATCGCAGGTCTAAAGGTTTTGAGAATAATAAATGAGCCTACCGCTGCGGCCTTAGCTTATGGGTTGGGAAAAAACAAAAAAGAAGAGAAGGTAGCTGTTTTTGATTTAGGCGGAGGAACTTTCGATATCTCAATACTTGAGATAGGCGAAGGGGTTTATGAAGTAAAATCTACAAATGGCGATACCTTTTTGGGTGGAGAAGACTTTGACCAGAGAATAGTTGATTATATTGCCGATGAGTTTAAAAAGGAGAGCGGTATAGATATCAGAAATGACAGGATGGCACTGCAAAGATTAAAAGAGGCTTCCGAAAAGGCAAAGTGTGAGTTATCAACTGTAATGGAGACAGAGATAAATCTTCCCTTCATAACTGCCGATGCAACGGGTCCTAAACATCTGTTAATGAAACTTACGAGGGCTAAATTAGAAGCTCTTGTAGCGGATCTTATAGAAAGGTTAGAAGGTCCTTGCAGGATAGCCCTTAAGGATGCGGGACTTAACCCTGAGGACATAGATGAAGTCATTCTTGTTGGTGGTATGACAAGAATGCCAAAGGTTCAGGAAAAGGTTAAAGAAATATTCAAAAAGGAACCACACAGAGGTGTTAATCCCGATGAGGTAGTTGCCATAGGTGCTGCCATTCAAGCGGGTGTTTTAAAAGGAGAGGTAAGAGATGTTTTGTTGCTGGATGTAACACCATTATCTTTAGGCATAGAAACCTTAGGCGGAGTTTTTACCAAGATCATTGAAAAAAATACAACCATCCCCTGCAAGAAAAGCCAGATATTTACAACTGCTGCTGACAATCAGACCGCGGTCACCATTAAGGTGTATCAGGGAGAGAGAGAAATGGCACAGGATAACAAGTTCTTAGGTCAGTTTGACCTCATAGGTATTCCGCCTGCGCCGAGAGGTGTTCCTCAGATCGAGGTATCCTTTGATATAGATGCAAATGGTATTGTCCACGTAAGTGCTAAAGATCTTGCCACTCAGAAGGAACAATCGATAAGAATCACACCAAGCAGTGGTTTAACTAAAGAAGAAATAGAAAAGATGGTAAAGGATGCAGAACTTCACGCAGAAGAAGACAAGAAGAAAAAAGAGCTCATAGATGCTCGTAACCATTTAGACGGGTTAGTATATACCGTAGAAAAAAGTCTCAAAGACTTTGGTGATAAGGTTGATAGTGCTACCAAAGTATCTGTGGAAGAGGCACTGAAAAAGGCAAAGGATGCTTTGAACTCAAACGATATAAGTACAATAAAAAGTGCATCCGATGAGCTTTTACAGAAATCCCATTCCCTCGCTGAGCTGATGTATAAACAGGCTCAAACTCAGCAGGGTGGTGGTCAGTCTACCCAGTCATCGGAACAGAAAAAGGAAGATGTTGTAGACGCTACCTACGAAGAGGTAAAAGACAAATAGTTGAATCGGTAGCATATAGGTTTTGATCTAAAGGGTGGTGATAAGTTAAAGCAGGTAAAAAGGGATAGGTAATAGGTATCCTTTGAGGCATCTTGCTTTAACTGTCTCTCACCCTGATGTTTTTTTAATTTTTTGGGAGGATGTAGGTGGCGAAAAGAGATTATTATGAGGTACTTGGTTTATCGAGAGATGCTACAGAGAATGATATCAAAAAAGCCTATAGAAACCTTGCTTTAAAATATCATCCCGACAGAAATCCCGGAGATAAGCAGGCAGAGGAAAAATTCAAAGAAATAAACGAAGCTTACGAAGTCCTGTCTGATCCCGAAAAACGGGCAAGATATGACAGGTTTGGACATGCTATGGGAGAATCACCCTTTTCCGGAACGGAAGGTTTTGGTGGTTTTGGCTTTGGAACTACCTTTTCCGATGTTTTTAACGATATATTTTCTGAATTTTTTGGTGCCGGTCAGGAGAGGAGAAGACCCTCCGCTGGAGAGGATTTACTTTATAATCTTAAAATTTCTTTTCTTGAGTCTGCAAAGGGAGTAGAAAAGGAGATACAGATAAGGAAAAAGGTTTTATGTAAAACCTGTGAGGGAGAAAAAACCAGACCCGGCTCAAAACCAATTATATGCGGAACCTGTGGTGGCAGGGGGAATGTCAGATACCAACAGGGGTTTTTCAGCATCAGTAAGACCTGTCATAGCTGTAAAGGTGCAGGTAAGATAATCAGAGACTATTGTCCCGGTTGTAGCGGACAGGGATTTCAGTTTGAGAATAAACTAATAAAAGTTTCAGTCCCTGCAGGTGTTGAAGATGGAATGAGGCTAAGGATCAGGGGTGAAGGAAATGCGGGAGAAAAGGGTGCTCCAAAGGGCGATCTGTATATAGAAATCTCGGTGGAAGAACACAAATTTTTTTCTCGCAGGGGTGAAGATATAATATGTGAAATGCCTATTAAGTTTACTTTAGCAGCATTAGGCGGGGAGATTAATGTCCCCACAATAGATGATAGTGTAAAGCTAAAAATTCCGGAAGGGACTCAAAACGATAAAATTTTTAAGATAAAAGGCAAGGGTTTTCCAAATATGCATACGGGAAAAAGAGGGGATCAGCTTGTAAAAGTAAAGGTTGAGGTACCTATAAACCTTTCTCAAAAACAGAAAAAGATTCTGAAAGAGTTTGATGAGCTTCTTGATGATTCAAACACACCTCAGAGCAAGAGCTTTTTTGATAAACTTAGGGTATTCTTTTCCCTTTTATTTATCTAATTTTTAATTCGTCATTAAAATTAAAAAACTGATTAGGTAAAATTATTAAAAGTTTATCCGCTAAGACGAAGTCCTTACCATAAGCTTTTCCACATACGTTTAAAAAAGAAAGTAACTTATTTTTCTATGAGTTTGAAAAAAACCTCAGTATTATGTAGTATGTAATAGGGGGACATAATGGATCTGAACAGGCTCAAAATTGATAAAAAGAAACTTAATCAAAACGGAAGAAACAGAAAAAAAATAATCACTGCTTTAATCATCTTATCGGTCATTTTTCTGATGATAGCAAATCAAAAGGGCTTACTTGGGTTAACCAAAAAGGTAAAGGAAACATCTGTTTCTTTATTATATCCCTATCAGACAATTACTGTTTTTAATGCCAGTGGTTATGTAACTGCGGGAAAAAAGGCCTCCGTCTCATCAAAAATAACCGGCAAGATAAAAGCCCTATATGTAGAAGAAGGCTCAAGGGTTAAAAAAAATCAAATATTGGCTGTATTAGAAGATGACGAGCCAAAGACATTAAAAAAGCAGGCAGAGGCCCAGATAGAAATTACAAAAAAAAATATCGATGTAGCTAAAGAAGACCTCAAAGAGGCAGAAAGACAGTATCTGAGAAATAAAAATTTATATGAAAAAGGTCTGATACCAAAATCTAATTACGATTTATCGGAAACAAATTTTAAGAAAGCCCTTGCAACACTTGACTCACTGAAAGCTCACCTGAAATTAAACGAGAGCATTTTGGAAGGAACAATGGTTAGCATTGATAATACAATTATTAAAGCCCCCTTTGACGGGGTTATATTAACAAAAAACGCCGATGTAGGCGACATCGTTACCCCCATTGGCTCTGCAGTTACTGCCAAGGCATCTGTCGTTGATATGGCAGATTTAACTACCTTATATGTTGAAGCAGATGTTTCAGAGGCGTATATTGAAAAGGTTAAGCTTAACCAGCCAGTTATAATCAGACTTGATGCCTTTCCGGAAAATTTTTATAAAGGCAAGGTCCATAGTATAATCCCAACGGTTGACAGAACGAAGGCTTCTGTGACAATAAAAATAAATTTTATAGATAAAGATGACAGGGTTTTGCCGGATATGAGTGCCAAGGTGTCTTTTCTAAGCAGAGAATTGAAAAAGGAAGAGCTTAACCCTGTAATGGTGGTAAACAAAAAGGCTATTATGAAAGAAGCTAATAAAAGCTATGTCTATATCATAAAAGATAGTAAAGCTTTAAAGAAGGAGATTGCTACCGGCAGGGAGTTTGAAGAAAATACAGAAGTTATAAGCGGTTTGCAGTATGGGGAGAAAGTGGTACTGAATCCACCAAAAGGGTTGAAGGATGGGTCAAAAATTAAAGTTATTGAGGAATAAAATTGGATTCCCTGAAAGATATAGTATTAATCAAAAATCTCTATAAAAGCTATAAAAGAGACGAACAAATAATCCCGGTCCTTTCTAATCTGTCATTGACCGTTAAAGATGCAGATTTTATCGCATTGATGGGACCATCTGGTTCAGGAAAAAGCACGTTGCTTAATCTAATAGCGGGAATTGATTCTGCTGATAGTGGAGAAGTTATTGTAAATGGTGTTAATATCTCAAAT
>JAOAGA010000046.1 GCA_026415985.1 Pseudomonadota bacterium
GTGCTGACGATAGCCAGAGCTTAAGCTACTCCCCTTTTCCAAACTTATTGATAATATAATATTTTTTTTTAGTTTTGTCAAGGACATACTATAAGCTCAGAAAGGTCTCCCGAATAAACTTTGACCAGTACTTACTTAACTTCTTAGGCCTTCCAAGATAAATGTTATAAAGTTTTTGCCCTTCTTTTACATCTTTTAGGATAATTTTGAAGAAGGTTTTCTCTCTGTCTAATAAATATTTTTTATCCGAACTCCTCTCAATTATTAAATTGCCCCTCAAGTTCTGACGAAAGGTACTGTCATACCTGTCTTTTCTATCTTTTATAAACTCTATCTTATCATTTTTCTTAAACTTACTGTTCCTTGGAAAAGGCAACTGAAATATTAGTTCAAGATAGAAAACTTCTCCTCTCTGCTCCTTAAAATTTCTTATGTTATCAAAGTCAATTAAAGTAAAATGAACAAGTTTTGATATATCCTTAACTGAAACAATCTCATCTAAATTCTTCTCGTAAAGCTCAGGAAGATTTTCCGGAAATAGCATTTTTAGCAGTTTGAGATTAGCAAAAAAGGGGCGGTTAAGAACATACTCTCTTAAATCATATATCTGGGGAACGAAAATACCTAACCACCCCGCAATATAGGGGCTACTGAAAAAATTATCTATGAATTCTTCGATGGTTTGATAATCAACTATAAGGTCTTTATCCAATGAGCAACCTTTTTGTAGATTCCATCTACCTGCTGACTGGTCAATCCTGCACCTAACCCTACAATATAGGCAAAATCTTCTGTTATTAGATCTTTTGGAGAATGGGCGTCTGTGTTTATTACAAAATTTGCCTTATTTTTAATTCCTAACCTGACAATGTGTCCGTTTGAAATGTTATGACCACCTCTTGCTGTTATTTCCAGGAAGGTTCCCTTTTTGACAGCAACCTTTATTTCTTCCTCAGTGATTAAACCCGGATGGGCAAGTATATCAACCCCTGCCTCAATGGCAGATATATTTGTACCTTTCTCTACCGGTTCTACCGGTGTTTCACCATGACCAACCACAATTTTCGCTCCTAACCTGCGTGCTTCTCTTACCGCTTCTTTATAAAATTCCGGAGGAATATGAGTCAGTTCGCATCCAGCGATAGCATAAATCCTTCCTCTTCTGTTTATCTTTTCAACAGCCCTGACCAGTCTTTTTATTATAAAATCCATATTTGAGAAATCCATATGATCACAAATAGCAATGACCTTATATCCCTTTTCTTCTGCCCTTCTAACAAGTTCAAAGGGAACGAGCTCTCCATCGCTAAACAAACTATGAGTATGAAGGTCTATCACATAACCTCCTCAACAAAATTTCTGAAAATTCTTTCAAGGGCAAATTTGATGCCATCTTTCGTCATCTCACCTTTAGGCAGGACAACACATCTTTTCCCGTAATAGTTTACACAACCCTGCGGTTTAATTTTATCATCAACAACCATTCCACCAATGAACATATTTAAAAAGGCGTTGTAAAAAGGATCTTTAAACTCATAATCGGTAGCAAAAAAAAGATGAAGATAGAGGCTCTCTATGATGCTTATGTTACCTAAATAGCCTATGTTCTTTTTACCTCTTTTTAAGTCAAGAAAGTCAACATTGTTCGGAGAGAAGTTCAGATTAATAAGAACCGATAAAAAATCTTCTATATTGTTTTTTTCAATAAAAAAAACCATTACCGGAATATTATAAGGAGCTCTTATATCAGGAAATTTTTTCATCAATGCCTTTTTGAACTCAAGAATTAAGTCTGATGAAAAATCAAGGACTGATTTCGTTAACGTATCTTCCTTTATTAGTTCGAAACTTATAATGCCTTTTTCCTTTAATGCTATAAGTATCTTTAATATCTCATAATCGGGCATTGGCAGATTATCAAGAACCTCTCTTAATTCAGTAAAAACTTCAAGGGCAGAGAGAACATCTAATGTTTTCGGTCTAAGTCCCTTTTCTATCTGTGATATCTTAACATTGAGTAATATCCTGAACTTTTCCTGAGGAAAACTCTTAACTAACTCTTTTATCTCGTCGTTTTGTCTTAATCCTTCCATCAAAAGGCTGTCAGTACTTTCTTTAATCTCCTCCTGTAGCTCCGGTTCAGCAGGGATAAACTTAAAATAGCCATCCTGTATATTTAAAATTCTGTAGAAAGCCTTGACAGATGTAGTGTTTTCATATTTTGCGTTAATGATTCTGCCCTCTTTAAAAGATACAACTGATTTTGCTTCCTTGTCGTTCTGTGATGTCAGATAAAGATTGCCTGTTCTCTGATTCAGAGAGAGTATCTGAATTATATCGGGAATGCTCATCTGTTTTAAGGTTCCGGAAAATTCTTCTTTGCTTTTTACACCTTCGGAGGTTAAAATTTTGCGCTTTGTATCTTCAAGTATTTTTCTAAACTCGTGGGGGTTAAAAGGCTTGATAATAAAATAATCATAGCCCCTTCTGAAGTGACTTAGCTGAACCGTCTTTTCATTAAGATATAAAATAGGTATTGATTCTGTCTTGGGATTGGTCCTGATAATCTGACTTAATTTCACTCCATCTATTAAAGGTAGTTCAAGGGAGAGTATTATCAAATCGGGTCTTTCCTGCAAAGAGGTCTGGAGTGCTAATACACCATCTCTTGCAATAAAAAGATGAACCGATTTTTCGTCTACAATCTCTCTTAGCTTATCAATTACCTTAACATCATTTTCTGCAATCAGGATTTTCAATTTTTCTGTCATAACTGCCACTGTAAATAATATTCTGACTGAATCTTGTTAATCATTCCTTCAACCATAAGCTGATCTGAAGTTTCAAAGACATATTCACCTACCTCAATAACCCCATAGGCATAATGTTCATTAAGAAAAAAAAGAAACTTAATTGTCTCATACCCCTTTTTCTCCATTACGACATTGACAACGCCAGGAATGTCTACAAAACTGCCTTTGTCTTCCCAGAAAAAATATACTTTAGTTCCTGCATCTATGAAACTTTTTTTATCCTGAACTAAAATGGCTCTCTCTTTATCATAGATGCTTGCGTAAAATATACCCCTTCTTTTTGAATTGATTTTAATATCATTGAGTAATAAAGATACAATCTGTGGAAAAACTTCCTTATCCTTTTTATACCAACAAAAAAATTTTGTATTGTTTTTTTCCTTAAAATTAATTATTTCCGATATTAGTTGTTCCAGATTTTGTTTATTGAAATCGAGTTTAAAATACAGGCTCTTTCTGTTCTGATCAATCTTTTCTTCAAGTGCTTTTAAAAGTTCCTCTAAGGTGTTGCCATGTATGGGAAGACCAACTGCCGAGATATTTAATTTAATTTCATCTATATCTCTTGCTGTCTTTAAAATTCCCTTCCCGACTAATGCCTGTCTTATCCTTCTTATGGCCATTAAAGCACCAAAATAATCCGTTTCTGTTAAGAAAATCAGAAAATAGTTTTTTTCTTTCTCTACCAACCAATCGGAATCTCTAATTACGCTGTGGATATTATCTAAAATTTCTTTCAGAGTCAATATTATGTCATCTTCTTTATGTCTCTTTTTTAACTCTTCGAGATTTTCTATGAGAATACCAATTACTGAAAGCTTTCTGTCATATCTTAAAGATTTATATATCTCTTTTTTCACAAAATCTTTAAAGATGTCCCAAAAATAGGCATTATTTCTTTCGTCCTTTATGGAACATCTCTGTAATATCTCAATTTTTTTAGCGTTTTCTAAGGCTAAAGGTATAAACTCACCGATATAATAGGACTTATTAAACTCCTTCTCAGTGAAACCTTCTTTCATAACAGGTTCAGTTATTTTAACAAGTCCATAAAATTTTTCATTGTATCGGAGAGGCATATTTATCTCATTGGGATTTATGTAAAAGTCGAGGTGCGCTTCATCTATCTCCTCTCTTTTAATAGCATTTTTAAACCTGTTTAAATCGACCGTTCCCCTGTACATATCTAAATGAAGAGTATCATCATCCTCGTTGTATATATAAAGTAAAACGCCACTGCCAAAGGTAGTATTTAAAATCTCATCTAAAAGCTGTTCTTTTAATCTTGTTATATCCCATTCGGTAATAAACCTTATGATTCTCCGATAAAGATTTAAAAGCTCAACCATCTCAACATTCTGAAAGAGAAGAAGATCTTTATCCATATTTGTGGGATTTTCTTTATTACTCAAAAAACCTCCCTGCAGTTTCTACTTCTAATAAGCTTTAGCCAACCTAAACGAAAAAACTTACATATTATATTTTCCAAAGGCATCATCGGGCAGACTTGCCAACATTTCTTCCAAATCTTTAGATGAGCCACTGAATGGCTCTGAAAGGGCATTGCTCTTCATAATGCTTTCTTCCACAAAAATAGGACTTGACTGTCTCAAGGCAATTGCTACAGAATCGCTCGGACGGGCATCTATATTGATTGTTTTATCATTCTGTTTAACCACAAGATGTGCATAAAAGGTGCCCTCATACAATTTGTAGATATGGACCTCTTCTAATTTTCCGCCGAGAAAAACTATGGTGTCAGAACATAAATCATGTGTCATCGGTCTCTCTAACATTATACCTTTAGTAGCCATATATATTGCCTGTGCCTCGAAGAATCCGATCCAAATAGGCAAAACTCTGCTACCACCCTTTTCTCTTAACAGGACTACCGGTGTATTATTTACTCTATCAAGAATAATTGTTAATACTTCTACCTGAATTTTAGCCATTTATAAACTCCCCTTTAAGAGAGTTTTTGAATCCCCGGGTTATTTTTACTTTTACGGTTTCGCCTTCTTTTATCTCACGGTTAGATGAAAAATTAACAATTCTGAAACAGGGGGTTCTACCCATAAACTCTGTCTTTTCTTTCTTGCTTCTTGACTCAACAAGAACCGGAACTATCCTCCCCTCCATCTCCTTATTTTTCTCATAAATTATTTCTTTCAAAAGATTCTGTAAAATCTCTAATCTTCTTTGTTTAATCTCTTCGGGTATCTGATCCTCCATTGTTGATGCCTTAGTATATGGTCTTTTTGAATATTTGAAAGAAAAGGCCGAATCATATCTGACTTCTTTAACAAGGGTTAGGGTATCTTCAAAGTCATCTTCTGTTTCTGAAGGAAAACCTACAATAATATCAGTAGTAATAGAAATATCGGGCCGTAATTGTCTCAGCTTTTTTACAATACGTAAATAGTCTTCTCTGCTGTATTTTCTATTCATCAAATTTAATACTCTGTCTGAACCAGACTGGACTGGAAGGTGAATATGAGGCATAAGCTTTTCTATTGTTGCAAAGGAGTTTATTAACCCTTCCGTAATATCTTTTGGATGAGAGGTGGTAAATCTGATTCTTTCAATTTTTTTAATTTTTGAAATTTCTTCTATAAGCTTTACAAAACCTTCCTTAACAGCAAGATCTTTACCGTAAGAGTTAACATTTTGTCCTAACAGCATTACCTCTTGTATGCCGTAATCAGCTAATCTCTTAACTTCTTCTATTACATCTTCAGGCTTTCTGCTCACTTCTCTCCCGCGAACATAGGGAACGATACAGAAGCTACAAAAATTATTGCACCCCTGCATAATAGGTATCATAGCTCTGATACCCTCTGTTGTGAACAGGTCTTTATCTCTCTCTATAACATTTCTTTCTGTAACTTCAACAACTTTCTCATTATTTCTTGCTCTTTTAATAAAATTGGGAAGATAGTTAATATGATGGGGACCAAACACTATATCCAGATAGGGAGCCTTCTTAATCAGGTTCTCCCCTTCCTGTTGAGCGACACACCCACAAACTGCAAGAATACAATCATTTTTTCTTTTGTATGGGTAAGCCCTTCCCAGAAAACTAAGAACCTTTTTTTCTGCTTTATCTCTTATGCTACAGGTGTTTACAAGGATTATACTTGCATCTTTTATATCATAAACTCTCTCATAACCTATTGTGTGAAGAAGAGATGCCATATACTCGCTATCTGCTTCATTCATCTGACATCCATAGGTCTCTATATAAAATTTTTCCATAAGTATTGATTATATATAAAAAATTTCTTTTAGGCAATTTGATTAAAAATTAATCACTCAACTGCAAAAATTTTAGGAGTTTTGGGGTTAAAGGGTCTTAGTTTTACTTAATAAACTTTTGGAAAAACTCATAGGCGTACAGCCTCAACAGATCTAACTGAGCTTTGTCAATGTATTTATTGTAATCATCGGGAAACCATTCTTTAATGATATCTTCTGTTACTTCAATATGATATTGCAAGCCATAAACTCTTTCTTCTATTGTGAAGGCTTGATTTTCGTAATTTGAATTAAAAGCAAGTCTAACCGCATTTTCTGGAAGGGTAAAGGTATCCTGATGCCACTGAAAAATCATTATCTTTTCGGGAAAAACAGAGAATGCCTTGTCTTTTTTGGCAAAATTTGTATGGGTAATTTCATACCATCCTATTTCTTTTACATGCCCTTTATAAACCTTGCCACCCAAAGCTTCTGCTATCATCTGGGCACCTAAACAGATGCCTAAAATTTTTGCACCATTTTTATAACATCGTCTTATAAATTCAAGTTCAAGTTCTATAAAGGGGTATTTATCTTTCTCATAAACCCCCATGGGTCCGCCCATAATGACAACAATGTCTTCTTCCCTTATATCAGGAAAATCCATACTTTCTGCCATTATTATTTTCATATTATTCATCTTATCTGTAAAAAGACCTGCGCCTTCCTCTTTTACATGCTTTATAACATAAAACATATTTTTATATCTCATTATGAATTTCTTTACAGAATATTTGCAATTTAAATGCCATATAGTTATTACAATAAGTTTTATATTATTAATTGTTTTGCATTGATAAACATTGTTTTAATTTTACTTGACAATGATTTAAAAATATTTTATATTACCTTTACGTTAACTGTAAAAGGAGGCAAGTATGGCAGAATTAAAGTATCCCAAAAAAGTTGTGTTAGGAGACATCACGGTAAGAGATGGTTTTCAGCATGAAGAAAAGTTTATCCCAACGGAAGCAAAAATCTGGCTTGCAGAAGAGCTTGTACTGGCAGGGTTCAGAAGGATTGAAGTGACAAACTTCGGGAATCCGAAAGGTATGCCTCAGTTTAAGGATGCCGAACAGGTTCTCAAAGGTATCAGAAACAGCAAAAGGATCGCCCATTTACTCAAGGATGTTGAGATCACTACAGTAACGATCAGGGAACAGGCGGTCGCAAGGGCAATTGAAGCCAAAAAAGAAGGATGGGGGCCCGATAGGATATTACAGATGGTTTCAACCAGTGAGTCTCATCAATTGAAAAACTCAGGCCTGACACACAAAGAATATTGGGCAATGACTGAAAAGTGTATAAAAGATGCAAAAGATGTCGGACTTAAGTTTAATGGAACCGTAAGTACCATATGGGGATGCCCCATTGAAGGTCCCACAGAGCTTAAGAAGGCAGTGGAGTTTACTAAAAGATACCTCAGTATAGGTGCAGATGATATTGAACATGCCGATCACGATGGACAGGCCACACCTGCAAAGGTCTATGAATATTTCTCAATGATCCTTGACGAAATTCCCGATCCGACAAAACATATAGCCCATTTTCATGTAACAAGGGGATGGGGGCTTGCTAACGTTCTTGCAGCACTTTTAGCAGGTATTACCCATTATGAATCAACCTGTGGCGGTTTAGGTGGTCAGCCTGCAAATTTTGTTGACGGTGTTCCTGTATCCGGAACAGGCGATTATTATTATAAAGACCCCAATATAACCGGCCTTGTCTGCACAGAAGATATGGTAGTTATGATGGACGAGATGGGAATTGAGACCGGTATTGATGTCGATAGACTCCTTAAAATTGGCAATACAGTAGAAAAAATCGTCGGGAGAAGGCTTAGATCAGAATGTATAAAAACAGGAAGAATCCCTAAAGGTCCCACAGAGTTTTTGGATGAATCCTTAAAAGCAAGATTAGGAAAGTAACCTCCTATAATCCCTTGTGGAAGGACATAGTTCCTTCCACCCCTCTTTTTTATTTAGCTCTCTCTTATCTCTTCTATCAGTTCCGAAATGGAAATATCTGAAATATCATATTCAGAGAGTGGTTTATCTCTAAGTTCCTCAGAGCTTTCTTCATAGGTTGGCTTTGAGATCTTATAGAAAATACCTATGGGAATTTTATCATTATTAACATCTAAGGCATATTTTAAAGCATTATTAAAATCTTCAGGGTTATGGCCTGCATCTTCAAGTTTAAATACCCTCGGATTATAAAAGGGATAAGAAAAATTAGGGTTAAAGGTCACACAGGGTTGCAAGACATCGATTACCGCAAATCCTTTATGCTTAATTGCCTGAATTATCAGAGAAGTGAGATGGTCAATCTCTCCTGAATATCCTCTGGCAACAAATGTTGCTCCCTGAATAATTGCTAAGGCAAGGGGGTTTATGGGCTGTTCTATAACCCCAAAGGGTGTAGATTTAGACTGAAAGCCTTGAGGACTTGTCGGTGAAGTCTGACCGGTCGTTAATCCGTAAACCCTGTTATCATGTATGATATAGGTAATATCTATATTTCTTCTGCAGGTATGAATAAAATGCCCAAGCCCTATTCCAAGCCCGTCTCCATCACCAGAAGTGGCAACTACGTTTAGTTTGTGATTTGCCAGTTTAATCCCCGAAGCAACAGGCAGAGTCCTGCCATGGATGCTATGAAATCCATAAACTTTAATAAAATTTGAGAGATTGCCCGAGCATCCTATGCCAAAAACCATACAGACATCATTATTATCAAAGCCCAACTCAGTATAGGCACTTTTCAATGCATACCAGATGCCAAAATTACCACAGCCCGGACACCATGAAGGTGTTTGATAGGTATTAAATTTCTGATTATCTTTCATGCCTAACTCCTTAAGTATTTTTTAATTTTTTCAACTATCTCATCTGGAAAAAAGGGCCTGCCATCATCTTTTAATATTAAATTATCTATCTTAATACACAAATTTTCCTGAATAATCCCGGCAAACTGACCTGTGTAGTTGTTCTCTATAACTACTACCCTTTTAGCTTTCTTGATAAAATCAAGATAATGATCAGAGACAAAAGGATGAGGACACAGAGAATGGAGGAAATTGGTCTTAACCCCTTCTTCTTTTAAAATCTCCATAGCCCTAAGAACAGACAACTTGACTGAACCAAAGCCTATTAGTGAAATATCTGCATCGCTATCACCATATAAGTTAGGTTTTGGTATCTCCTTAACTATTAAACCTCTCCTTTTAAATCTTTTTTCCAACATCTTTTCCCGAATATGAGCCTCTTCGCTAACCAATCCATACTCGTCATGTTCGTCACTATTGGCCAGTTGCAGGCCATTTTTTGCTGGTGGTATAGCCCTGAAAGATATTCCATCCTCTATTGATAGATCATATCTTTTATATCCTTCCTGAGCCTCCCTAAGTATCTTTCCTCTTTCAATTTTTAAATCTGAACCTGACAGATCATCTACACTTTCAGAGCTCTCCGATAGCAATTTATCACTCAATAAAAATACAGGTATCTGATATTTTTCTGCCAAATTAAAGGCAAGCTGAATCAACTGATAGGCTTCTTTAACATCTCCGGGTGTCAGGACAACTCTTAAGAACTCACCCTGTGATGCATGGATTATAAATCTTAAATCACCTTGATCTGTCCATGTGGGCATACCAGTGCTTGGTCCCGGTCTCATACATTCTACTATCACGAGGGGGGTTTCTGTAATAGCAGACATACCAAGGGCCTCAGACATCAAGCTAAATCCGCCACCTGATGTGCCCACCATTGCCCTTACCCCCGCAAAGTTAGCACCTATGGCTGTAAGTATTGCCGAAATCTCATCTTCGGCATGCTTAACAAGAATTTTAAACCTGTGAGATAATGGAGCTAAAAAATGTAGTATCGATGAGGCGGGAGTCATGGGATAGGCAGCATAGAGCTTTAATCCGGCCTTTATTGCTCCTAAGGAGATGGCCTCGTTGCCCGTTAAAACCATATTTTTTTTGTCATCTATTGGCTTTAAAGAGATTTTAAAGTCTCCTTTAAAATTTTCCTTAACATAATCATATCCCAAGCTAACTGCCTTTTCATTCATACCAATAACCTTTTCTCCTTTATCCCTGAAGGCCCTTCTGACAGTATCGAGTACATTTTCTACAGGAACAGACAAAAATGCAAAGGATGCACCTAAGGCAACATTATTTTTTGTAATCTTTCCACCTGCTGACAGAGCTAAATCATCCATTGGTAAATAGAAAATTCTCTCCGATAAGCCGTAGTCTTTCAGATGAGAATCTGCAATTATAACTCCATCTTCTTTGACATAGTTGCTATGCAGATCTATGGTTTCTTTATTAAGGGCAACAAGAATATCCAACCCTTTTTCCGCAAAAACCGGTTTGTTGTCCCTAACCCTGACCTGATAGCAGTTGTGTCCACCTCTTATTCTTGACGGATATTCAGGATAATTATAGACCTCTAAGCCCAATCTTGCGCAGACCTTTGAAAACATAAGTCCTGTAACCATTATTCCTTCACCCGCCTCTCCGCCAATTTTCCAGTTTAAATCATTGACTCTCATCTTTTTCCTCCAAACTGATTTCTAAAAACTTCAGGTTACTTATTGCAAAAATTATTCCATTTACCTGTTTTTTTAACGCCCCTGTCTTATTCAATACCATACTCTTTTAGTTTATAATGAAGAGATCTTGGACTAATCTCAAGAAGTTTTGCTGCCTTAAGTCTGTTACCACCGGTCAGTTGCAATGCCCTGTTGATAAATTTTTTTTCCATATCCTCAATGGCCTTTTTTAAGGACATTATGTTTACATCATCAGCCCCTTCAATCTTCTCATCAACCCTTTTTTCAAACATATAATCAGGTAAATCTTCAATATCAATTTTATCAGAGTTTGAAAATATTAGAGTCTTTTCAATAAAATTTTTCATCTCTCTGAAATTACCGGGCCATTTATAGGATAAGAGCACTTCCATCGCATCATCGGTAATATACTTACCGTTTCTTTTCAACTCCCTTTTAATGTAGGCTTCTATATCTTCTTTCCTTTCCCGCAGTGGTGGCACTTCTATAGGGATAACATTTAATCTGTAAAATAAATCCTGTCTGAATCTTCCTTCTTCTATCATCTTTTTCAGGTCCTTATTTGTGGCAGATATTATTCTTACATCAACCTTTATGGTTTTTAGATCTCCCACTCGTCTTATTTCTCCATCTTCTAAGAATCTCAAAAGTTTACTCTGAAGTCCTTCTTTCATCTCGGAAATCTCATCAAGAAAACAAACTCCACCATTGGCGTATTCAAAAAGTCCTCTTTTAGGTTGTGATGCATCGGTAAAAGCACCCTTAGCGTAACCAAAAAGCTCGCTCTCTAATAAATTCTCCGGTATGGCAGAACAGTTGATGGCAACAAAGGGGTTGTTAGCCCTGTTGCTCTTTTGATGAATGAGTCTTGCAACAATCTCTTTACCTACACCACTTTCACCTGTTATTAAGACCGGCTGTCTGTAGGGAGCTATTTTTTCTATCGCTAAGATTACTTCTTTTATAGCAGGGCTTTCTATGATCACATCCTTTAAAAAGTTTTCGTTAGTGCCTCTTTTTAATAACTCATTCTCCTTTAACAATTTCTCTCTTTCTTCAGCCTTTTTAATTGCTATAATTACCTCATCTGAGTTAAAAGGTTTTGAAATATAATCATAGGCACCTTTTCTTATGGCCTGCACAGCAGTATCAATAGAGCCATAAGATGTCATCATAATAACTGTAAGATTAATTTTTTCTTTGTTTATTTGTTCAAGAAAAGCAAAACCATCCATTTTCGGCATCTTAATATCACAAAGAACCACGTCATAGATATCCCCTCTTACCTTCTCAAGGGCTATCTCGCCATCCTCTGCTAAATCTACCTCATAACCTGCCTTTGTAAGAACCGTTTTTAGCATATGTCTTATACTAAACTCATCATCTACAACAAGAACTTTCAACATCTTCTATCCCCCAAAGATTTTCAATCTGACAAAAAATATACATCCCCTGTCGTAATTCTTGAAATAAATCTTACCACCATACTTAGTTACAAGACTATGGGCTACCGAAAGTCCCAGCCCTGTCCCCTTACCTACCGGTTTTGTAGTAAAAAAGGGATCAAAAATCTTGTCGGCAATCTCATCGGGGATACCACCACCCTCATCGGTAACTGATATTATAAAATTGTCTTCCTCAATCTGATAATCTATCTGTATCTTACCACCGTCCCTACTCGCATCAACCGCATTAATAATAATGTTCAACAAAACCTGCTTTAACTCTTCCGTTGAAAATATAACCGCTTTACCTTCAGAAACATTATTAATAAGCTCAATATTTTTAAAATCCTTTTGCGGTGCAAGAAGTCTTATAATATCTTCGATCACGTCCCTTACATTGCAGACAGAAACTCCGCCTTCATTTTTTGAACGGGCGAAGTTCAGTAAGTCTCTGATTATTCGGTTAATCCTTTCGGTTTCTCTGAAAATGAGATCAAGTATCTCCCTTTCTTCATCACTTTTGGCGTTTTCCTTAAGATAGGATATATAACCCATAATACTTGTTAGAGGGTTACCTATCTCGTGGGCAAGTCCTGCCGAGAGCCTTCCTACTGTGGCCATCTTCTCTGAAAATATAATCTCTTCCTGAGCAGATTTTAAGGCTAAATTTATTTTTTTTAACTCCTCAATATTATGTTCAAGTTTGTTTTTGTAGCTTTCAATCTTTTCCATCATTTCGTTAAACTGGTCATAAATTAAGTCCCACTCTTTTACATTTGATTTATCGATTCTTACCGTTATGTTATCCTCACTTACACTTTTATAAGCTTTTTTAAGGTTTTCAAAGGGGACAAGAAATCTTTTTCTGTAATAGGCAAAGGTAAATAAAGTAAGAGTTACAAGCGAAATAAGTCCAAAGGGGATAAAAAGAATAATGATACTTCTTAAGCTATTTTTTTCCGCGTCAAAATCCCTTTTCAAAAAGATTAAATAGGGCCTTCCGGTAAGATAGATAACCTTTTTTGCTGTTATTGACGGGTATAAAAAGTCTTTCTCAACTTCTATATCCATCCCCTCTCTCCACTTTATATCATCTTTAGAAAGACTATCTATACCAGAGATATTGGTCTTCTTTTCTATATCGTAGATACCATAGGCTATGCCACCGGGAAGATAGAGTTTTAAATTATTATCAATGGGGTTTTTTTCAAGATCATAAAAAATTTTCTGCAGATTGAAGACCTCTATTTCAATTCTTTGTTTTTCGACAATCTTAATTGTTGCGATGAAGGTAATAATTATAGACAGCAAGGTAAGTAAAAAAATCCCGTAAATCAGTTCCGCACTTATTTTCCCAAATTTATTCGTCATAATATTTTTTTGTATTGTTTTAAACTGCCAATTACATTAACTTCGATAGATACCAGCTAATTATCCTTTCACCCCAAAAAATATATATTAAAGCTCCCAGACACAAAAATGGTCCAAAGGGTATGGCAAATTTTGTGTCTTTATTTTTAAATAAAATCAAATATAGCCCGACAATCGTCCCCGTTAAGGAAGATATTAAAATTATAAAGGGAATAGATTTTAATCCCAAAAAGGCTCCGAACATAGCCATTAATTTTACAT
>JAOAGA010000047.1 GCA_026415985.1 Pseudomonadota bacterium
GAGGTGACGAAGTTTTTAATGCCCAGCTCTGCCATAGAGCCGTAAATAAAACGAGGTGCAAGAACATTGTTTACAGGAGAGTCGAAATCACCAAAGGCGGGCATATCTATTGTTCCGTATATAAGGATTGCTCCGGTGAGAATAACTGTTATCAGTGCAACTAAATTGTATATATTAAAATTTTTACTCTTTATCCCTTCTTCCTCCCTCTTAGTTCTGCTTAAGGCAGACAAAAATATAATGGTAGAAACACCCGCACCTACCGATGCCTCTGTAAAGGCTACATCAACAGCATTTAATCTCGTCCAGACAATAGTCATAACTAAGCTAAAGGCACTCAATATAATTATTGAGCTCAGCAAGTCTTTTGTTCTGACCGAATAAACCGAGAAGATAATGAGGAAGATTAATAGTAAGATATCAATCATTTTCTTTTTTCCTCGTCCATGGTTTCAATCCACTTAAATAGGCAGACTTAACAAGAGCATGTGTTGCTGTAGGATTGACAATTAGTATGAAACAGATTATAAAAAACAGCTTAATGCTTATAAGCGAGAGACCTTCATAGACAATAAGCCCTGTTAAGATTAAAATCTGTCCCATTGTATCTGCCTTACCAGCGGGATGAACCCTTGTGTAAAAATCGGGGAATCTTACAATTCCTATAGAAGCTACTATTATAAAAAAACAGCCTGAGAAGATAAATAATCCTGCTATAATCTCTTTTAGTTCTATCATCCTAACTTGCCTGTTGCTCTGTATTTTAAAAAGGCTATAGTGGCAACAAAATTAATCAGGGCATATAAAAGAGCTATATCGAGAAAATGAGGTCTTTCGTAAGAAAAGCCAATTAAAGCAAGAATAATAACCGCCTTTGTCCCTATAAAATTTATTGCCAAAACTCTGTCAAAAACCCTTGGTCCCTTTAAAGCCCTGTATATGACCAAAAAAGAAGACAAAATTAAAAGCAAAAGGGCGGTATCAAACATTTTCTATCTCTTTAATTTTCTTCTCCATATCTCTTGTAAGCAAAGATTCAGCGTATTTAGATGTGAGTGAGTGAACTATAAAATCTCTTTTTTTCCCTACATCAATCGTAACAGTTCCGGGTGTTAAGGTTATTGAGTTTGCGTAAGTAACAATGCAAAAATCTGTTTCCAATTCAGAGTTAAATTTTACTATAACAGGATCAATGGGCATTTTTGGGTGAAGTACTCGGTAAACTACATCGATATTGGCAATGATTATTTCATAAATCAGATAGGGTATATATCTCAGAAATTTTATATAAAGATGAACATTTTTCCTTACTTTTCCTTCCGATATAAGAAGATCTCCTGACAGATATGTTATAAAAAGACTTGATATGATACCAGAACTGATAAGGATTGGGTTTGTTTCTCCCGATAGCAGAAACCAAAAGGAGAAAAGAATTAATGATATTAACAGAAACCTCATAACGCTGTTTTAAATTTAAACAGAAAAAAATTTTTTGTCAACTATTACCTATTGATTTGGTTGATTTAAATTTTTAAAACTGCTTTATTTATTTGATATAAAAAAATTTTTTGTTGAGGATTGTTACAAAAAGACCTAAAATTTAGACTTTAGAAATTAAAAGGGAGGAAGATTTATATGGCAATAATTACAATTTCAAGACCCTATGGTTCCGGAGGAACTCTTTTCGCCCAGGAGCTTGCTAAGAAAACAAACTACACATACATAGACAAAAATTATTGTGCCATTGTAGGGGAAGAGGTTAAACATTGTCTTACCTATTTTGAGCATGAAGATGAAACTGCTCCAGTTTTGCTTGACAGAATTTCTGAACTAATGAACAATCGTAGTTTCTATAAGGTTAATTTATTAGCAACAATATACAGCCTTGCTCTTAAAAATAACGTTATATTTGTAGGAAGAGGTGCCAATATTATCCTTCAGGGTGTTCCAAATGTCTTAAGCCTGCAAATAGTTGGTAATATAGAAGACAGAGTTAAGGCTATAGCAGAATTGAAAAATCTTAGCTACGATGATGCGTTAAAACTTATCCAAAAGATGGATAACGAAAAGAGGAAGTTTATAGAATATTATTTTGATAAAAATATTTTTGATCCCACACTTTATCATTTTGTTATTAATCTCAGTTACGTTCCGTTGAACAATGCGGTAGATACAATAATTGATTATGTTAATAAATATTTTGGTGAAGAGGATTTCAAAAAATCGGAAAGTATCCTTAAAAATAGACTTATTGAGAAAAAGGCAGAGGTAATTGTTTTTGGATTGGACCTCACACAAAACACAAAGGCAAATTTTACTATGAGAGATGACGGAACTCTTATTGTTAAAGGTATGGTAAGCTCAGAAAATGAGAAAAACAGACTTATCAAAGCCCTTGAGAATATTGAAGAAGTGAAAAAAATTGAGGACAATCTTAAGATTGGCATACTTTCAAGAATGATATATTAATTTTTCGGGGGGAAGGTTATTATGCGATTTGGAACTCTTTTTAAAGTTCTGTTGTTGTCTTTTATTCCCAGCTTGGTAATTGCATCCACAGGTGGTGAGGAGGTTCATTTTCCGTTATGGAGTGGCATTTTTTTTGTAGTAATGTTACTTTCCATAGCAGTAATACCGTTGATTAATGCAGAGTGGTGGAGTAAGAGATACGGCTGGGTTGCCATTGCCCTTGCTATTCCCGCGGGGATAATTGTAGTCTCACAAAAAACATCCCTTTTAATCCATGTTATTGGTGAGTACCTCTCCTTTATAATACTTTTAGGCTCTCTTTTTATAATTGCAGGTGGGATAGTGATAAAGATAGGCGCAAAGGGCACACCTAAACTAAACGTTCTTCTTCTTTTTATAGGGGCCTTTTTTGCAAGTTTTGTGGGAACAACCGGTGCAAGTATGGTTCTTATACGACCTCTAATCAGAGCCAATCAGTGGCGTAAAAATGTAGTTCATATATTTATCTTCTTTATCTTTCTTGTATCAAACATTGGGGGGCTTTTAACTCCTCTTGGTGATCCACCGCTTTTTCTTGGTTTTTTGAAAGGTGTTCCCTTTCTCTGGACCTTTAAACTTATTCCTTTCTGGCTTCTTGCCACGACAATCCTTATTGTAATCTTTTTCTTTATTGATAATCATTTTTTGAAAAAGGAAGATTTATCTGCAATGGATAAGGTTATGCCTCTTTCTGAAAAAAGGCTTGAGATAAAGGGGAAAAGAAATTTTATATTCCTTCTTATGGTAATCGGGTCTTTTTTCTTGCCACCTCTTTTCAGAGAAGTTGTTATGATTTCTGCAGGACTTTTATCAATATATTTTACACCTTTAACCCTTAGAGAGGAGAACTCTTTTACTTATCATCCAATAATTGAGGTTGCCCTATTGTTCATCGGGATATTTGTTACGATGATACCGGTTATGAAAATACTCGAAGTTAGTGGCAGCAAGTTAGGCATAGAGGAGCCCTATCAGTTTTTTTGGGTAACCGGTGCTTTATCAAGTTTTCTGGATAATGCACCAACCTATCTTGTGTTTATGGCAACAGCTCAGAGCGTTGCTATTGCAAAGGGTATAACTACTAATTTAATAGTAGGTGTTCCTGAGGTCTATCTTAAAGCTATTTCTGTAGGGGCAGTTTTCATGGGTGCAAACTCCTATATTGGTAACGGCCCTAATTTTATGGTCAAAGCCATTTGTGAAGAAAACGATATTAAGATGCCATCATTTTTTGGTTATATGGCTTGGTCTGTAGGGATTCTGATCCCTGTTTTTATATTAATTACCTTTGTATTCTTTAGATGAGAATATTTTTTAAAACGGTAATTTTTATCATAATAATAACCATAGCCCTTTCAGCGGGTTATGGTTTTTTTATTTATGGAAAGGTTGTTGAGTTAAAAAATCCAAGAAGTTCAATTACAATCACCATCTACGATTGGAAAAAAAATCCCTATGAGTTTATTGTAGGTCCCAAAAACCCTGCTTATACAAGCTGGAATAACATAAGTCCCTATGTCAAATGGGCGGTAATACTTTCTGAAGATGCAAAGTTTTACAAACACGGTGGAGTTGATTACGAAGCCTTAAAATCGGCCATTAAAAAAAATCTTGAAGTAGGAAAGTATGTAAAAGGTGGTTCAACGATAACTCAACAGCTTGCAAAGAATTTGTTTCTTTCCAGAGAGAAATCATTGATAAGAAAATTTAAAGAGTTGATAATTGCTTTTATTTTAGAGAGGGAGTTATCAAAAACAAGGATACTTGAGCTTTATCTTAATGCAGTTGAGTTTGGCCCCTTAATTTACGGTATAAACAATGCCAGTCATTATTATTTTAATAAATACCCATCACAGCTAAACCCTTTGGAGGCTTCAATTCTTGCCTCGCTACTTCCAAGTCCAAAAATTTTTAATCCCCTGCGGAATGTAGAGAGGGCTGAGGTAAGGGCAAAAAGGATATTAAAGAGAATGAAACAGGCAAAGGTTATAACAGATACAGAGTTTGATATATATGACAAATCAGACCTTGCCTTAACAGTGGAGAAGAAGATAGAGGTAAGAACCTCAAAAGAGGAAGGCTTTTCAAATATCACATCAAAAGCCCCGTAATCTTCTCAGTGCTTCATAAAGAACTATTGAAACAGAGTTGGAAAGATTCAGACATCTGACCTTGCCAAACATAGGTATAGTATAAATTCTGTCGGAAAAATCCTTAAAAACAAAAGGTGGAAACCCTGCAGTCTCTGCTCCAAAGATGAGATAATCTTTCTCATTGTATTCGATTTCAGTATAAATTTTTATACCCTTCGATGAAAAAAAGTATAACTCGCCGTCTTTTACTGATAAAAAGTCTTTAAAGGAGCTGTGAACAAAAAGTTTTAAATGATCCCAGTAGTCAAGGCCTGCCCTTTTTAAGTATTTATCCGATAATGAAAATCCCAATGGTTTTATAAGATGTAGCTCACAGTCAGTTGCTACGCATAATCTTGCAATATTTCCGGTGTTTGGTGGTATCTCTGGATTTAGTAAAACAACCCTTGGCATATTTTCAGTCTTTTTCAATCCTTACATAGACTGCTTCAGCAACCGTTTTGTCTACAGCAAACTCTGAGTTGCCTATTGCGAAAAGGTATGAGGGAAATGTTTGTTTTACCTTTATGGTGGCACCGGGTAAAATTCCCAAACTTGCAAGGCTTTGGAGGTTTTTATCGGCAATCCCCTGAATATAAACAATTTTTCCCTTTTGACCGAACTTAAGTTGACTTAAAGGCACTACATATTTGTCTCCCACCTTCATCTCGAGCTTGCAACAGGGGCCGGGTGGTATTGGGTTTCCGTGGGGACAGGTTTTTGGATGGCCAAGAAGGGTGCATACTTTGTCTTCTATGCCTTCTTTTAGATAATGTTCTAACTTACAGGCGGTATCATGTATGGCACTGCCAGAGACGTCTATTACATCTACAAGGAGTTTTTCAGCCAGTCTGTGCCTTCTGACTACATTTTCACCTTTTGTCATCCCGTCTTCTGTGAGATTGACATTGTCATCATTTACATTTATAAGTTTTTTCTCAAGAAGCTCTTTTATCTCTTCTGCTCCCTTCTCCACTCCCAAGACATTAAAGTTGAGATTATCCTTGTTACGCTCCTTTTTGGCTATCCATAACATTTCGAGAATCTCTTCAAGTTTTTCGGTTAAAAGACTCATAAACTACCCCTTTTTAAAAATCTTTTTTATGAAATTCGTTTTTTCAGATTTTTTTTCTCGTGGAAACTCATAACCACAGTTAGGGCATCTTACAAGCCCGCATCCCTTAACACCACAGCCAGAACAGCCACCTTTAGCACTTTCTTCGTCAAAGGTGTTGCCACATAAAGGACATTTTATCATATTCCCTCACAAATATAATATAAGGTTAAGGTTGAGGTTGTATGAGATAGTGTATCTGACATATTCTATATTATACCTTCTGCTAATTAATAATTATAATCTAATATTGAAAACTTCGAGAAAAATATGTAATAAATAACCTATAAATATTGAAAAGGTTAATACAAACCCGGCGATTTTAAGACCTGTTTTTAGCCCCCTTTCTTTAATTGTCATAATAAACTGTGCTATACAGGGAAGGAAAAGAGTTAGCATAACCGCCATAATAAGTAGCTCGTTATTATTAAAAAGTCCTTCTTTATGGAGATCATAAAGTCCTGCGGCACCGTAATCTCTCCTGAAAAATCCAAATAGAAAGATCTTTGCAGAAGCATGTGGAAGTCCTATAAATTTTAAAGGATAGGCAATAACTTCAATTAATAAATCAAAAATTTTCGTTATTCTCCCAAGCCATATAAAAAGGCTTGCGTAAATAAACAAAGGCATTACCTCTTTGAAATACCAGATAAGTCTTGTGTATGTCTTCATAAAAATATTACTCAGTTTAGGAATTCTCACCGGTGGTATCTCAACAAAAAATATATTTTTCTCACCCTTAATGATTTTTCCGGAGAGATATCCAACCAATATAAAAATGGCAATTAAAATAAAAATCCAGCTAAAGAGCAGGGCTTTGCTATGACTAAGTACCGCAAGCATCACTCCCAACTGCGCAGAGCAGGGGATAGCTAAAGAAAGAAGGATAGTTGCTATTATCCTTTCTTTTTTTGTATTAAGAGTTCTTGTGACCATAGTTGCCATAGTGTCGCATCCAAGTCCAAGAACAAGAGGTATCACCGCTTTACCGGTAAGCCCTATTTTTTTAAAAAATCTATCCATTAGCAGTGCCAGTCTTGGCAGATAACCACTGTCTTCCAGTATTGAGAAAAAAAGGAAAAATGTTGTTACTATTGGGAAAATAATTGCTATGGCGTATTTTATTCCAAGAGTTATTACACCGTAATCTCTGATCAGGAGTTCTTTTATTAGGTCACTTGAAATGCTCTTTTCGATAAAATTTACAACGTAAGGAAGTAATATATTTTCAAATATTTCTGTCTCTATGTAATCTACAAGAGTTCCTGCACCGAACTCACCTACAAACTTATATAATCCGTAATAAAGAACCAAAAGCAAGATAGGATAGCCAAAGACAGGATGAATTGTTATGCCACTGATAAATCTGACTATTCTGTTTTCCTCGGTTATTTTTTTTTCTTGGGTGACTTTTTGGGCTATTTCTTCACAAATAAGTTGTCTTTTTTGTGCAAGGATATAGTCAATTGAAGTTTTGAAGATACTTGAGAGGTTCCTTCTGATTTGTTCTATTTCTTCGATAACGTCTTGCCCTTCCTGTTCTAAAACCTTCTTATATACGTCATTATCACTTTGAATCAATAGTAGCGAAATAGTACTTTTAGATATAGGATAGTTATTTTTTAGCATAGCAGATATTTTATTTATAGAATCTAAAATTTCAGTGTCATAGGGAGAAGAAAATTTATTGCCTGTTTTATAGTTTAGAATAGTTTCGAGGATTTGTTTGATACCGATTTTTTTTATTGAGACTGCTGGAATTACCGGTACCCCGAGAATTTCTGATAAGATGTTTACATTAATATTAAGACCCTTTCTTTCTGCCTCATCCATCATATTTAAAACAACTATTATATTAAGCCCCGTTTCTATTAATTGAATCGTTAATGGTAACATTCTCGCTATATTTTTAGCGTCTATAACATTTATTATAAAATCGGCTCCCCCATTAAAAATAAGATTTCTGGCAACCCGTTCTTCTTCCGATATGGGAAGCATTGAATACATACCGGGGGTATCAATAATATTAATCTCTTTGTTTTTGTAAACAATAGATCCTTCTGTTATCTCAACGGTAGTACCGGGATAGTTGGAAACAGTAACATATTTTCCTGTTAAAGCATTAAAAAGGGCGCTTTTCCCAACATTAGGGTTTCCAACCAGCAGTACTTTAATTTTATCTTTCATATAAACTCTCTTGCTTATTGATAATGATTATCATTATACACAAATAATATTTTTTGTAAATACTTTTTTTTAACATTATAAAAATTCTACGATTTTCAGAAAAGATATAAACTTTGTTAAATTTGAAAAATAAGAAATTATATGTATAATTCTTATATGTATGAAAAAAAATATAGAAAAGAAAAAGATTTTTTAGGCTATAAGTTTATACCGGAAGATGCCTATTATGGCATTCATTCAGAAAGAGCCAAAGAGAATTTTCCTGTTTCTGGTAATAAAAATCATCCTGAGTTAATAAGAGCAATTGTTGAGATAAAAATTTCATCTGCCAGGCTTTTTTCAGATAGGAATTTTTTTGATAAAAGATTGTGTAAAGCCATTATAATGGCAGGAGAAGATATTCTTGCAGGTAAGTTATCGGATCACATAGTGGTTGATGTCTTTCAGGCAGGTGCAGGGACTTCTCTTCATATGAATATAAATGAGGTAATAGCAAACAGAGCCAATGAGTTACTCGGTGAGAGAAAGGGTTCTTATAAGCCCGTTCATCCGAATGATACGGTAAATTATGCCCAATCGACAAATGATGTGATACCAACAGCAATGAGGATAGCGGTAGTTAGGCTCTCCAATGAACTTATCTCTCAAATAAAATCTCTTAGTGTTTCCTTTCGTAAAAAGGCAAAAGAGTTTGAAAATATTTTAAAGTCTGGGAGGACTCATCTTTCCGATGCAACTCCCATTAGTTTAGGTGAGGAGTTTTTAGCCTACGGGATTGCTTTAGAGAAGGATTTAGAAGAGATTAAAAGAGCACAAAAAAACTTATATTATATAGGCCTATCCGGAACTGCTACTGGCTCAGGTATAAATGCACCGGATTTTTATAGGAAAAATATTGTTAAATACCTTGCAAAGGAAACAAAATTACCATTAAAAAGGGCTGAAAGTTTATATGAGTCTATGCAAAATCAGACAGATTTTTCCCACTTAATGGGTGCAATAAAGGGGTTTTGTTTAAATCTCATCAGGATTTCTAATGATTTAAGGCTGATGAGTTCCGGGCCTAATACCGGGTTAAATGAGATAAGGCTACCTGAGGTTCAGGCGGGCTCATCCATTATGCCGGGAAAAATTAATCCATCAATACTTGAGATGCTTACAATGGTTTGCTTTTACGTTTTAGGGATGGAAAATACTGTTTCCTTGGCTGTTCAGGCAGGACAGTTTGAACTAAACGTTTTTCTTCCCATTATTGCCCATGGAACATTGACTTCTCTGGAATATTTAACAAATGCCATCAGAGTAACAAAAGAAAAATGTATTGATGGTATCATTCCCAACAGAGAAGTTATGAAAGAGTATGCAATTAAAAGCCTTGCAATAGCAACAGTTTTTAGCCCCAAAATAGGTTATGAAAAAACTGCCGAGATTGTAAAAGAGGCAAGAAAGACAGGAAAAAATATTATCGATATAATTAAAGAAAAAGGATTGATGTCTGAAATGGAGTTAATTGAATTAATTGAAAGATCGGCCAGAACTTAGATAAAAAACAGGGGGTCCGTAATAAACTGCTTCTTGCAGATGGGGCATTTGCTGGGTTTTTTCAGTCTTTCTCTTTTTTTGAAGATAAATCCACAGGTTTTGCACCTTGAGGGTTCAATATTTAATTTTTCTGATTTTTCAACAGATTCTAAATGATAATAGATCTCCTTCTCTGATATCCCTAATATTTTAGACAAGTCCTTGGCTGAGTGTTTGCCCGTTTTCAAGATCTTAATAATTTCCTGTCTTAAGGTTATGAATCTTTCATTTATTACATCTTGTTTATTACTGTACATAAAATCAGATATATTTTTCCTGTATTTTTGGACTTTTATTAAAAAAACGTTTTTTACTCAAATCAAACTAAAACTTTATTTTTATCTTATTCTTCCTGATTTTCGAAAAGGATGCTTTTTGCTTTGTCGTAGGAAATTTCTTCAACCCTTTTTAATTTTGCCTGTATGGCTTTAGTTCTTGTCCCAACGAGCTTTTCTATGTCTTCACTTGCCTTATCAATCTTCTCCTTCGCCTTTTCAAGAACTTCGCCAAACTTGTTAAACTCTGTTTTCACCGCCCCTAATATCTCCCATACCTCGCTTGCCCTTTTTTCTATAGCAAGGGTTTTGAACCCCATCTGAAGGCTGTTTAAAAAGGCAGAAAGGGTGGTAGGACCTGAAATAATTATTTTGTATTCTGACTGCAATATCTCTATTAGACTTGTTCTTTTAACTACCTCTGCATATAATCCCTCTGTTGGAAGAAACATTATAGCAAAATCAGTTGTATAAGGTGGATCTATATATTTATCCCTGATATCTTTTGCAAACCCCTTAATTGAATTTTCCAAATCTTTAATAGCCTTTTCTGTTTTTTGGTTATCGCCAGCATCATAGGATTCTATTAGTTTGTGGTAAATATCCATAGGAAATTTAGAGTCAATAGGTAAGTACACAACAGGGTTTTCATCACCTTTACCTGGTAGTTTAATGGCAAACTCAACCTTTTCGCTGGAGTTTTTCTTTGTTTTTACTTCCCTTTCATATTGGTCAGGGGTTAATATCTGTTCGAGAATGTTGCCCAGCTGAATCTCACCTAATATGCCTCTTGTTTTGACATTTGATAATACCTTTTTTAAATCTCCTACGCTTACCGCCAAGTTTTGCATTTCTCCGAGGCCCTTATAAACCATTTCTAATCTTTCCGAGACAATTTTAAATGACTCTGAAAGTCTTTTTTCGAGTGTCGTTTGAAGTTTTTCATCAACGACATTTCTCATCTCGTCCAGCTTTTTTGCATTTTCATCTCTCAAGCTTTTTAACTGATTTTCTAAGGTGTTTTGAATCTTTTCGAGGTTTTTTCCAAGCTCTTCTCTGCTTTCTCTTGAAGAGTTCACAAACTGACTATTAAAATCTTTTAGCTGGGTTAAGAATACCTGTGTAAGTTCGTTTAATCTGCTTGAGAAGGTGTCGAGCTGGTTTTTTTGCAGTTGGGCTATACTTGTCATATTAGTAGCTAAATTGTTTGAGAAGCTACTTAACGTTTTGGTTTGCTCTTCTCTGTTTTTGGAAAACTCATCTCTTAGGGAGGCCTCTATTTTATCAATGTTTTTGTCTAAGTTTTGCAGAAAGATTTTCAACTCCGTCAAAAGATTGGTAACTTCTCTGTCTGATTGTTTTCTGAAGATCAGAGCAGAGTTTATGATAAGAATCAGTAATACCAATCCTAAAAGTATCTCAACCATACTGATTAACTCCTTAGGGAATTTAATCCCTGTAATTTACGAACTGGAGCGGTACCTTGAAGTCTATTGATTTAAGGTGGGCTATAACTGTCTGTAAATCGTCTATTTTTTTTCCTGACACTCTAAGCTCGTCGCCCATAATCTGAGTCTGGACTTTCAGCTTCGTGTCTTTGATGATTTTTGAAAGTTCTTTCATCTCATCCTGTGTGAGACCTTGTTTGATCTTAATCTTTTGCCTTAGAGTGTCTCCCGAGGCCTTTTCTACTTTGCCCAGTTCAAGAGATTTCAGAGAGACGTTTCTTTTGACCATCTTTGCTTTCAGAATCTCAACAACCGCATTAAGTTTAAAGTCATCATCAGCAATAATTTCGATTTCATCTTTTCCTGACAGGGTAACGGAAGATTTTGAGCCTCTGAAATCGTAGCGGGTCTCGATCTCCTTTTTGGCTTGATTGACTGCGTTATCAACTTCTTGCAGATTAACTTTTGATACTATGTCAAAACTTGGCATATATTTTTATATACCAAAATATTTTGAAAAATACAATTAATAAATATTGTGTTGATTAGTGAATACAGGTCAGTTTCCGCTGATAAAATCCATAAGATAAATTTTTTTTGAAAATTATTAAGCAAAAATTATCGATATTGTCTATGGTTTTGACTTTTTGAATAGATATAATCAATTTGACTTTAGATTCAATATTTGATGAAAATTATTAAAAAAAATTTCTGGAGGAGTCGTGAAAAAAATACTTATCTTGTTCTTTTGTCTATTTGTTTTTAAATCCTTTGGTTTTGCCGAGAGTTATAATTTTATCAAACCAGAAGAGCTAAAAAGATTAATCGAGTCAGGGAAAAGGATTCACCTTATTGATGTTCAGAAGGAGGGTGATTTTGTAAAAAAACATATAAAAGGTTCTGTTCAGACTGATGCCTATCCCGTAAAAAGTGATGAAGATAAAAGAAAGCTTGATTATGTAGCTGAAAAGATTAAGAATGATAACTTAGATGTTGTGATTGTATGTCCGAGAGGAGGTGGTGCTGCGAAAAATACATACAGTTATCTGAAAGAGAAGGGGATAGCTGAAAAAAGATTATATATCCTTGAGGGTGGTATTCAAGGTTTTTCCTATGAAGAGGTCTGTGTAAAAAAATAGATGGAACTTTCTGTAGTAATTCCAACATATAATGAGGCATCATTCATTGAGAAATGTATTGATTCATTAAAAAATATAGAGCCACAGGAGATACTGGTAATAGATGGTGGTAGTTTAGATAATACAGTAGCTATAGCTACCTTAAAAGGTGCAAGAGTTATCGAGAGTGAAAGAGGGCGTGGCAAACAGATAAAAAAAGGGGTTGAAGAAGCAAAGGGAGATATAATTCTTATCATTCATGCCGATGCATATTTGTCAAATGATATAACGAAAGAAGATTTCAGACTCTATGAAGGCTTTTGTGCCGGTTTTTTCAGACTTAAGTATGACAGCAATTTGATAACAATCAAGCTCGTCGAGTTTTTTGCTAATTTAAGGTCTATATTACACTCATTGCCATATGGTGATCAGGCAATTTTTGTTAAAAAAGAAGCTCTTGAAAGGATAGGGGGTATAAAAGATTATCCGTTTTTAGAAGACATTGATCTTGTTTTAAGGTTAAGAGAAGTTGGTAGATTAAAGGCTGTTCCAAAAAGTGTGTTGGTTTCCTCAAGAAAGCTATTGAGAGGAGGTTTTTTATACCCAATCTTTCATAGTTTCAAAAACTTTATTATAGTAATACTCTTTTTTCTTGGATTTTCTCCTGATAAGCTTATTAAATTTTACAGATAGGAGCTTTTATGGATCAGGAAAGAATGGTTTATGAACGTTATAAAAGGGCATCGGAGAAAAAAGAGGAATCTCTTTGTTGTCCCACATCTTATAACAGAAAATATTTAGATATAATTCCGGAAGAGATAATAGAAAAGGATTACGGATGTGGAGATCCCTCCAAATATATTCTTGAAGGAGAAACAGTGCTTGATCTGGGTTCAGGGGGTGGTAAGCTTGTTTATATAATTGCTCAGGTAGTAGGGAGCCAAGGAAAGGTAATTGGTGTTGATATGAATAAAGATATGATTTCATTGGCAAAAAGGTATGAGAATATTATGACGGAGAGGTTGGGCTATAAAAATTTTGAGTTTAAAAGGGGAAGAATTCAGAACCTGAAACTTGATCTGGATAAATTAGATACATTTTTGAAGAAAAAACCTGTCTTTAATGTTGAAGATTATTTATCTCTCGATTTTGCCATTAAAGAGATGGAGGATGAATCTCCTTTAGTACCTGACAATGATATAGACGTGGTCGTTTCCAATTGTGTTTTAAATCTTGTCAGAGATGATGAAAAATTAGACCTTTTTAAAGAGATTTTCAGAGTTTTGAAAAAAGACGGCAGGGCTATTATCAGCGATATTGTCTCTGATAAAGA
>JAOAGA010000048.1 GCA_026415985.1 Pseudomonadota bacterium
TATCTTGATTGTTATTTAACTAAAAGAGATATTAACTCAACCTTAAATTTGTTCGGTAAAAACGCCACAATTTTCGGGTCAGGTATAGATGAAATTGCCTATGATTTTGATGTGTTAGATATGCTTTATCGTAGAGATATCTCTCAGGCACCGGATAAAGTTAATTATACTATTGACAAAATTTCTTTTAAGATTCCCGCCGATAATGTGGGAATCGTTAGTTGTGAGATTAGTTTCCAGACATATATTCTCAATCAGGAGGTCAAATTAAACGGACTAAGGCTTAGTCTTGTTTTTGTTAAAACTGATGATAAGTGGCTTATAGAACATATGCATATATCGTTACCTACAACTGCCCATGAAGCAGGTGAAGCATATCCCATCAAAGAACTCGAAGAAAGAAATAAGGTGCTTGAAAGACTTGTGGAAGAAAAAACTGAGGAACTAAAAAAGGCAAATGAGGAGCTGAAGAAGAAAATAGAAGAAATACAAACTCTTAAAGGACTTCTGCCTATTTGTGCCTCCTGTAAAAAGATAAAGGATGAGGAAGGAAAATGGGAGCAGGTAGAGGCGTACATTACTAAAAAGACGAAAGCAATGTTCTCCCATGGGTTATGCCCTGAATGTGCCGAGAAACTCTACGGTGAGTATTTGAATAAAAAGAAATAGGATTTAAGTCTGACAGATATTCAGATCACATAAAATAAAACATTGTTAAATTATTGAAAAAATCACATAAAACAGACTCACAAATTAATTTAAAAAATTAGTTGACAGTTTGATGATTGTTTTATAACATTTTTATATTACCGCTTGGATCCGGCAGGACCGAGACGGAAAGGGGATGAGCTAAGTTTATAATAAGCCTTCAGGACTCTTTTCGTCTTGAGGGCTTTTTTTTTGGAGAAAATTATGAAGATTACCGTTCCTTCGATATTGGAAAAGAAGCAAAGGAAAGAGAAGATAACAATGCTTACCTGCTATGACTACTCGACTGCACTTATTCTTGACAGAGCGGGTATTGATATGATGCTTGTCGGGGACTCAGCAGGTGTTGTTTTTTCCGGTTACGAGAATACCTTACCTGTTTCTGTTGATGAGATTTTGTATCATACAAGGGCGGTTTCACGGGGAAGAAAGAATGCCCTTGTTGTTGCCGATATGCCCTTTTTGTCCTATCAAGTCTCTGTGGAAGAGGCGGTTAAAAATTGCGGTCTTATGCTTAAGGCGGGTGCAGAGGCGGTTAAGTTGGAAGGCGGGGTTGAGATATGCGATCTTGTTAATAAGCTGTTTCTGTCCGGCATACCTGTTATGGGTCATATTGGTTTGACACCCCAATCTGTTAATGTTTTAGGTGGTTATAAAGTTCAGGGCAAAACAGAAGAGACCAGAAAAAAACTCATTGAAAGCGCCAGGGCATTAGAGTCAGCGGGAGCATTTTCTGTTGTTCTTGAGTGTGTTCCTGAGGAGCTTTCGAAAGAGATAACAGAAATTATTGACATTCCTACTATCGGTATTGGTGCAGGAAGGTTCACCGATGGTCAGGTACTTGTAATAAATGATATTTTAGGGCTCTTTGAAGGTTTCAGACCCAAGTTTGTAAAAAGATACATTGATTTGGCACCTGTCATAGAAAAGGCTGTTAAGGATTATATAGACGAGGTAAAGGAAGGAAAGTTCCCCGCTGAAGAAAATATTTTTAAGTAAAGATTGGGCAAGTGATATTTGATTATTGATTTTAAAGAGAGGCTATCAGACTAATTGGAGAAAAAATGAGAGTTATAAAGACAATAAAAGAGATGCAAAGTATTGCCAAAGGCCACAAAAAAGAAGGTCTGACCATTGGTTTTGTACCTACAATGGGGTTTCTTCACGAAGGGCATCTCACCCTTGTAAGAGAGGCAAAAAAAATATGCAATGTAGTTGTAGTAAGTATTTTTGTTAATCCCTTACAGTTTGGACCTAAAGAGGATTTTGCCAAGTATCCAAGAGATTTTGAAAGAGATAGTGCTATGTTACAGAAAGAAGGGGTTGAGTATATTTTTCATCCCGATGGAGAAGAGATGTATGGAAAGGGTTATCAAACCTATGTGGAGGTTACAGAGGTTACAAAAAACCTCTGTGGTGCATCAAGACCGGGGCATTTTAAAGGGGTAACAACGGTAGTTTCCAAGTTATTTAATGCGGTTATGCCCGATTATGCCTTCTTTGGTGAAAAGGACTACCAGCAACTTGCTACTATAAAAAGGATGGTTGCTGATTTAAATATGGACATTAATGTTATAGGGGTGCCGATAGTAAGAGAGGCCGATGGACTTGCTATGAGTTCCAGAAATACTTATCTTTCAGAGGAGGAGAGAAAGTCTGCCCTTTGCCTTTACAGGGCTATAAATTTGGCTAAAGAACTGATTAATAACGGAGAAAGGTCTGCAGAAAAGATACTTTCTGAGGTGGTTAATCTGATTTCAAATACCGCCTTAACTCGCATCGACTATGTGAAGCTTTGTGATCCCGAAACCCTCGATTATATTGAGACGGGTCTCTTAAAGGGTAAAACTCTTCTGGCATTAGCGGTTTTTGTCGGTAATACAAGGCTAATTGATAACGCAATACTGGAGGTTTAATGTATGTTTTACACAATGCTTAAGTCAAAGATACACAGGGCTACTGTAACGGATGCAAGCCTTCATTATGAAGGGAGTATCACCATAGATGAAGATTATATGGAAAAGGCAAAGATACTGCCCTATGAGCAGGTTCATATCTATAATGTTACAAATGGTAACAGATTCATTACCTATGCCATACCCGGTAGGAGAGGTTCAAGGGTCTTCTGTGTTAACGGTGCGGCAGTTCACAAGGCAAACAAAGGCGATATTATAATTATCGCAAGTTATGGAATTTATTCGGAAGAAGAGTTGAAATCAGGTTATAAGCCTACAAATATCTATATGGATGAGAATAATCAGGAAATTATTAAGTGAGAGAAAAAGCTCCCTTAGTAAACGCCCATACACACTTAGAGCTTACAGAAGAGCAATCATTAGTTAATGATAATCTTGATAAAAAGGAGCTCTGGGACTGGATAATCGAGATTGTTAGGAATAAAAGGACGTTAAAGGAAGAAGATTTTATCAGAAATATCAGAAGGGCGGAAAGATTTTTAATAGAAAATAATAATCTTTTTATCGGTGAGATAAGAAGTGTTTTACCAGAAGGACCATTGTTTTATGATGATAGACTTAAAGGGGTAGTTTTTTTTGAGGTTTTAGGTTACGAAGAAGAGGTTTTTAATAGAAAATGGCTTGATTTTCAGAGATTTTTCAATAAATATAAAGCATCAGACAAGATAGGTCTGTCTATCCACTCCTTATACACAACCCCACCGGACAAGGCTAAAGAATTGGTAAGTTTTGCAAGAAAAAACAGATTGAAAGTTGCCATTCATATAGCTGAAAAAAGGGAAGAGAGTGAGTTTTTGTTTAACAAAAATATCTCTGGATTCAGGAAGATTTTTAAAAATGCAGAGATCAGGGATTATGGTTTTAAGTCCTACGCTGATATAATAGAATATCTTAATCTGGGAGCAGATACGATACTTATTCACTGTACTCAGTTTGAAAAAAGTGACTGGAATATTGTTAAGAATAAAGATATTCCTGTGGTTATTTGTCCGAGAAGCAATTTATATTTTACCGGTAAACTGCCCGATATTGAAACGGTTATTAACCTTGATATAAGATGGGCTTTGGGCACCGATAGTTTATATACGAACAGAGATATTAATGTCTCAGAAGAAGGCAGTTTCATTGAAAAACATTTTTCACATATTAAGGATATTGAAAAAAAAGTTGCCTATGCATTAACTGAGAACGGACTGGAGATTTTGGGGGTGAAGGGTAAGGAGTGGTTATAAAAAAGTTAAGCTTTGATTTTAAGGGGTTTAAATGTCTTTCTGGATTAATCTGAAAAATAATATTAAGAGATACTTTTTCTTTGGGCTTGCCACATTTATCCCTGCCTATATCACGATTATTATTGTTATAAAAATAATCAGATTTTTTGACGGGATTATTGCTCAGCTTATCTCTGTTTTTAAATTATCTGAGAATTTTAAAATACTTAGCTTCCCCTTTGTGGGGGCGGTTATCAGCTTTATCTTTTTAATTGCTGTAGGTTTTTTTTCACGGCAGTTTTTTGGTAAGAAGGTTATGGCTATAATAGACAAAATATTTACGGTAATTCCCATCTCAAGGCCCGTTTACTCTGCTATAAAGAAGATGACCGAGACCTTCATAGATGATGATAAATCAAAGTTTAAAAGGGTTGTCCTTGTTCCTTTTCCTCATCAGGAGGTTTATGCCATAGGTTTTCTGACAAACAGGGCACCAACAATAACAGAGGGAGTAAATCATTATTATGTATATGTTCCTACTGCCATTAACCCTACCGCAGGGTTTTTGATTAATGTCAGGGAAGATCAGATTATAGAAAGTGATATGAAGGTTGATGAGGCCTTTTCACTAATTCTTTCAGGTGGGATGCTGGGTAAAAGCGAGAACAAATCATAGGGCATTTTTATCAGCTATTCAGGAAGTCAATGTTAAACGGTAATTATGTAAGAAAAAGTGCTGAAATCAAAAATCACGGTCAAAAGCTGAGAGGTGTTTATATTCACATCCCCTTTTGTAAAAGAAGGTGCAATTACTGTGGCTTTTACTCAAATACCGATACCTCATTAATTAAAGGTTATACCCAAGCATTAATGGAAGAGTTTGAGAATAAAAAAAGACAATATGCAGATTTCTTTAAAGCAAAGGAAGCAACTCTTTTTATCGGTGGGGGTAACCCCGCCTTATTAAGCCTGAAGGATTTGGAAAAGATACTTAAAACAATCTATTCATCTGATCTTGCCTTTGATGAGATAACCATTGAAGCAAACCCAGATAGTCTTGGGGAAGAGAAGATAAGTAGTTATAAAAATTTAGGCATTAACAGGATCTCTCTTGGTATTCAGTCTTTTGATGATTCGGTACTTAATCTGCTGGGAAGAAATCATTCGAGCTTACAGGCGTTAAAGAGTCTTGAGATTGTTAAAAAGCACTTTGATAATTTTTCCGTCGATATTATAGGTGGTATTTATGGTGAGTTCAGAAACAGTAAAGTCAAAAGAGATATCTCTCATGATTTAAAGTTCTTGGCGAAGTTTTCACCGCCTCACATATCCTTTTACCTGCTATCAATAGAAGAGGGCTCATTCTTTTTTAATAAATTTGTTATTGATGAAGCTAAACAGGCAGAAGAGTACAATATCTTCTGTGAGTTTGCAAGAGATAAGGGCTATACTCACTATGAGGTATCAAATTTTGCTAAAAAGGGTTATGAATGTAAACATAATAAAATTTACTGGGAAGGTGGCGAGTTTATAGGATTAGGCCCCTCAGCGGTATCTTTTTTAAAAGAAAATAAAGGTATTAAAAATGGATGGGGTATAAGGTTAAAAAACGTCTCTGATATTAAGGAATATATAAAAAATGTAAATCTTACTGAAATGGAGTATTTAGACAGACAGTCTGCCTTTTGTGAAGCGGTGTTTCTGCCATTAAGAACATCAGAGGGACTAAATTTATCAATGCTTAAGCTAAAATTTCCCGAAGAGACCGAAAAAATTTATGGGGTCCTTGAAAATCTTAAAAAGGCTGGGTTTGTTGAACAGAAAAAAGGTCAGTGGATAATTCCTGAAAAGCATTTTATAATAGGTAATGAGATTGTTGCAAAAATACTCAAAGGAGCAGGTTTATGATTTATAGAGGTAGTAGCGGATATGTAGCGGGAAAGGATCTTATTGAGGCAGTGAATGTGGCCATTACATTAGAAAAGCCGTTGATAATAAAAGGAGAACCCGGAACAGGCAAAACAATGCTTGCCAAAAGTATAGCAGAATCACTAAATATGAAGCTTCTGGTCTGGAATATCAAATCCACTACCAAGGCAAAGGATGGGCTTTATTTTTATGATACGGTCCAGAGGCTTAATGATGCTCGTTTTCATGACAGGGACATATCGGACATTAAGCAGTATATTAAACTTGGTAAACTTGCCGAGGCCTTTATCTCAGAAGAAAGGACGGTTCTGTTAATAGACGAGATTGATAAGGCAGATATTGAGTTTCCCAATGATTTGCTCAATGAGCTTGATGAGATGAGTTTTTATATTCCTGAAACCAAGGAGACAATTGTTGCCAGACATAGACCGGTTGTTATAATTACAAGTAACAGCGAGAAAGATTTGCCGGACCCTTTCCTGAGGAGATGCGTATTTCACTATATAGAGTTTCCCGATTATGAGCTGATGAAAGAGATAGTGAGAGTCCATTATCCAGATGTTCACAAAGAGCTTCTTGAAAGGGCACTTAAAATTTTTTATGAGATCAGAAAAGTTGGTGAGCTTAGAAAGAAACCTTCAACGAGCGAGCTGATTGACTGGATAAGGGTGCTTATGGTCTCTGCCATTGATATTGACAGTATATCTCTTAAAAATATTCCCTTTATCGGGACACTGATAAAAAAGGAACAGGATTTAGAATATCTTCAAAGAGCCTATCTAAGGTAGTATATGTCGTTACTTGCCTTTTTTTATATCCTGAGGTCAGAGGGGATAAAGATTACTTTCAAGGAATGGAAGGATCTTTATAACCTTATGAGGTCTGGCTTTATAAAGGATATTTCTGATTTATATTTTTATGGAAGATATGTTCTTGTAAAAACAGAAAAATTATATGATGCCTACGACAGAGCCTATTTACAGTTTGTTAATGGTGGCGGTGATATAAAAGAAAGAATTGATGATCTCCTAAAATTTTTAGATGAAGAGTTTAAGGGAAAGATTCACAGGGAGTTTGAGGAAATATCTCTTGATGAGATTATAAAAAGATTTAACGAAAGATTGAGAAATCAGAAAGAGAAACATACAGGCGGTGGCAAACATATAGGTCAGAGAGGTTATTCTCCCTTCGGCAGTTATGGCACAGCAAGGGACGGCATCAGGTTTGGCGGGGAAGGAGTAAATAACAGAGCCTTTTATGTTGCGTCAGAAAGACATTTTAAAAATCTCAGAGAAGACGTTTTGCTTGATACGAGAAATATAACTATTGCCTTAAAAAAACTAAGATCATTTAAAGAAGATGGTCTTGAGGAAGAGGTGGATATAGACGAAACCATTGATAAAACAGCAAAAAACTTCGGAGATATAGATATCGCCTTTAAAAAAGAGAGAAGGAATAATATCAAACTGTTATTACTGATAGATAACGGTGGCTCTATGGAGCCCTACAGGGATAAAGTGGAAAAACTTTTTTCTTCGGCAAAAAACCTCAGATACTTTAAAGATTTTAAATATTTTTATTTCCATAACTGCATTTACGATTTTATTTATGAGGATATAGAAAACTGGAAAAAATTCCCCACGGCAAAATTAATAAGGGAGTTTAATCCTTCCTGGAAGGTAGTTTTAATTGGCGATGCTCTGATGTCTCCCTATGAACTTTTCAACTCATATCAGTTTATATATCTTCTGGAGCGAAAGGGAAAATCTGGTTATGAATGGTTTAATATTGTAAGAAGGCATTTCAGACACTCTGTGTGGTTAAACCCCATTCAGGGGATACAATGGCAACATCAAACGCTTAAGGCTATATCTTCAATCTTTCCTATGTTTCCTTTAACCATTGATGGTATTGAAAGGGCTGTAAGAGAGTTATTGAAAAACAACTAACCGTTAGGTTAATATATTAAGCCATAGATTAAACTTAGGCTAAACCGGGTTTTATAATGTAAATATGAGTTTAATAAGACGAAATGAAAAAAATATTTTCTTCAATAATAGTGATTTTTTTATTTTTTCTGTCTTTTCAGAAAGATAGCTATGCCTGGGAAAAGGTCTATAAAGTCAGTTTCCCGGAAGAAAGAGATATTGAAAAAGGTCTTTTAATCCGTTACTATAAAATTCTTGCCTGCTATCATACGATATCAGAGCTTAAAGAAGAGATTGATGATTTTGCATTTGTTGCAATTGAAGATGTTAAATACGAAGGATTCGATGGCAAGCATATTTTTTCGGTGTATGTAAATACAGAGAGCTATAATGATAAAAACTCATTGCTCGATGATGAAATTGTTGAGATATTTGAAATATTTTTACAAGAGTGGAAAAACCTGTCAGATCTTCAGATAAATTCGGTTACAGAAAATATAATCAGAAAATATGAGAAAGAGCTTGCTTTAATCGATATAATAAAAGGATACTCTCTTTATACAAAAACAGGCAGGGCCTTCGTTAAGCAAAGAATTAATGAAATAGAATCAAAAATTGCAACTACACTTGATATTAATGAGCCAAAAACGATTTTATTGCGAACCTATATTAGCCTTAAATCAGGTTATGGCATAAAGGCAGAGGAGATACTAAAATCAGGTGCCAAAATGTATCCTGATAATTTTATTATACAAAACAGATATGGCATCCTTCTGAAAGAGATGGGTAAGTTTGATGAGGCAATAAAGGAGTTTCAGAGTCAGTTTGATAAATTTAATAACCCCCTGAGCCTTTATTATTTAGGCATGACCTATAAAAACAATGAAGACTGTAAAATGGCCGTTGAAAATCTGAACAGGTTTATAAAACTGACAAGAAATAATAATAATAAAGAAAAGATTGTTGCCAGAAATGCCATTAATGAGTGTGAAGAGGGTTTTAGGAAAAAAAATTACAAAAACAAAAAAAATATAAGGAGGAAAAGGTGAAAAAGTTACTATTCTGCATTATGTTTGTTATGCTACTCGTCAGTTATTCCTTTGGACAGTCGAAGAATCCGGTAGTTTTAATTGAAACCTCAATGGGCAATATAAAGGTTGAGTTATATCCCGATAAGGCACCGATAACAGTAAAGAATTTTTTAGACTATGTAAACAGCGGGTTTTATGAAGGGACAATTTTCCATCGGGTAATAGCAAATTTTATGATTCAGGGGGGTGGGTTTACTCAGGATTTTAAAATGAAAAAGACAAACCCGCCCATAAAAAACGAGGCTTATAACGGGCTGAAGAATAAAAGAGGCACTATCGCTATGGCAAGGACAATGTATGTTGATTCCGCTACTGCTCAGTTTTTTATAAATGTTTCTGATAATGAATTTCTCGATCACAGGGATAAAACTATGCAAGGCTTTGGGTATGCAGTTTTTGGTAAAGTAGTTGAAGGTATGGATGTGGCTGATAAGATATCGAAAGTTAAGACCGGCAACTACAAAGGTTTTGACGATGTGCCGTTAACACCGGTAGTTATTAAGTCTGTGAAAGTAGTAAATTAAAATAGTTATAAAAAATCGGGATATGAGTAATGTTGAGATTGGTCCCATAAGACCACCAAGCGAGTCGAGAAGTTTATTAATAAGGCTTTCAAGAAACTGCCCGTGGAACAGGTGTCTCTTCTGCCCAGTTTATAAAGGTGAGAATTTTTCCCTGAGAAAAAAGGAAGATATTTTAAGAGAGATTGACTATTTAAAAGAGATTTTTCATAGCATTAAGGAGCTTTTAAAAAAAAGAAGCCTCTATGAGCTATCTCAGGAGATAGAGAGTTATTTTGAGTTTTCCCGGATAGAAGACGTAAGGAGACTTCTTCACTGGATCTATCACAATGAGTTTACCGTCTTTCTTCAGGATGCAGATCCGCTTTTCAGAAAAAAGGAAGAACTAATTGAGATAATAGGATATCTGAAAAGTTCTTTTCCTGAAATCAAGAGGATAACAACCTATGGCAGAGGTTCAACAATTGCCAAGTATAGCTTGGATGAGCTGATAAAGCTAAAGGAAGCGGGGTTAAACAGGGTTCATACAGGACTCGAGTCCGGCAGTGATGAAGTTCTTGATCTGGTATGTAAGGGGGTTAAATCTGAAGATATAATTATCGCCGGCAAGAAACTGAAGACCGCAGGCATAGAGTATTCCCTCTACTTTATGCCCGGTCTTGGCGGGAGAAGGTTAAGCAAAAAACATGTGGCTGAAACATTGTATGTCATTAATAATGCCGAACCGGATTTTGTCAGATTAAGAACCTTGGGACTAAATGAAGGAATACCTCTTTTTGAGCTGGTTAAAGATGGCAGTTTTGAGGTTCAATCAGAAGAAGAGCTTGTTTCAGAAATTAAAAGTCTAATTGAAGGTATAAATATTAATACCTGTCTTACCTCAGACCATAGCCTTAACCTTCTTATGGAAATAAATGGCAGACTCCCTCAGGATAAAGAAAGTATGCTGAAAAAAATAGATAAATTTCTGAATTTACCTGCCGAGACAAGGCTAAAATTTATATTGGCAAGAAGACATTACGAAGTTTTTGAGTTGAATGAGTTTTTAAGTTTTAAAAACTACAAGACCGATTTCGAATATGAAAAAATAAAATGCCTTTCTGAACAAGAAAGGGATCTCCTTTTTCTAAGCTTAAGATCTCAAAACCTTTGATCTGTTTATTCATTTATAAACTTAATTCACTATAGACATAAAATACTAAAAAAGTTAAAATTTTAGAAAAAAATAGGGAGGTACTATGGCAGATCCCCAAAAAAATAAGGCATTGGAAATTGCTATATCTCAGATAGAGAAGCAGTTTGGAAAAGGTTCTATAATGAAGTTAGGTAGTGAGTCCCTTGAGAAGGATATAGAAGCTATATCGACAGGTTCCCTGTCTCTTGACATAGCTTTAGGGGTTGGCGGAGTTCCCAGAGGTAGAGTAATAGAGATTTTTGGTCCTGAATCATCGGGAAAAACTACAATTTGTCTGCATATTATTGCAGAGGCACAAAAAAACGGTGGCTCTGCTGCCTTTATTGATGCAGAACATGCCCTTGATGTTAACTATGCAAAATTACTGGGTGTTAAAACAGATGATCTGCTTATATCACAGCCTGACACAGGAGAGCAGGCTCTTGAGATAGCAGAGGTTTTAATCAGGAGCGGTGCTATTGATGTGCTTGTTATTGACTCAGTCGCAGCATTGGTTCCAAAGGCTGAGATAGAAGGAGAGATGGGAGATGCCCATATGGGGCTTCAGGCAAGACTTATGTCTCAGGCACTCAGAAAACTAACAGCTGCAATTTCCAAATCAAAAACAACGGTAATTTTTACCAACCAGATAAGGTCGAAGATAGGTGTCTTTTTCGGTAATCCGGAAACGACAACCGGTGGCTATGCCCTCAAGTTTTACGCCTCTGTTAGAATGGATATAAGACCTGTAGGACCCATAAAAGAGGGTAACGATAAGATTGGCACGAGAACAAGAGTAAAGGTAGTTAAAAACAAGGTTGCACCACCATTTAAAGAGGCAGAGTTTGATATTCTCTATGGTGTCGGGATATCAAAGGAAGGAGATGTTCTTGATCTGGCGGTTCAGGATAATCTTTTGGAAAAGAGTGGTGCATGGTATTCCTTTAAAGGTGAAAGAATAGGTCAGGGCAGAGAAAATGCCAAACAGTACCTGAAAGATCATCCAGATATGCTCAAAGAGCTGGAAAATGAGATCAGGAAAAAATATAATCTGCCGGTGATTCAGTAATGCCAGACGAGAGATTAGATCAAATACTTAAGTATGCAGTAAAAATGGAAGCCTCAGATATTCATCTGAAGCCGGGTAGCCCTCCTATTTTCAGAAAAAATGAGGCACTGATAAGGCCTGCCAATGCCCCTGTATTAAAGGCAGATGATATTACAGAGATGCTTTTCAGCATTATAACCGAGAGGCAGAAGGAAGAGTTCGACAGGAAGCTCGAGATTGATCTTGCTTACGGAATACCGGGAGTGGGAAGGTTTAGGGTTAACATCTTTAGACAAAGGGGTAGTTTGGGGGCGGTAATCAGAACGATACCAATAAAAATCAAGTCAATAAAAGAGCTTGAGTTGCCTCAGATAATTGAAAAGATAGCACAGGAAAAAAGAGGTCTCATACTCGTTACAGGAACAACCGGTAGCGGTAAATCAACGACACTGGCTTCAATCATTGATTATATAAATCAGAACTTTACCTCAAATATTATTACAATTGAGGACCCCATAGAGTTTCTTTTCCGTGATGCCAATAGTATTATTGTTCAGCGAGAGGTTGGTTTTGATACCTTAAGCTTTGCCAATGCCCTTCGCTCTGCCTTGAGACAGGATCCCGATGTAATTCTTGTAGGTGAGATGAGAGATATAGAAACCATTGAAATAGCCCTTACTGCAGCGGAAACAGGACATCTTGTCCTTTCAACCCTTCATACCCTCGATGCAACGGAGACGATAAACAGAATTGTAGGCATATTCCCCCCCCATCAGCAACAGCAGATTCGTTACCAGTTGGGGGCTACCATAAAGGCGGTCATATCTCAAAGACTCATTCCGAGGGCTGATGGTCAGGGTAGAGTTCCCGCCGTTGAGGTAATGCTCGGAACTGCAAGAATCAGAGAGTATATAGAGGATCCCGCAAAAACGAAGATGATTAGAGATGCCATTCAGGAAGGCAGAGCCCATTACGGGATGCAGACCTTTGACCAGAGTCTTCTCTATCTTGTTAAAAAAGGTCTTATTAAATATGAAGATGCCCTTAAAAATGCGTCAAATCCATCTGATTTTGCTCTCAAATTTAGTGGTATCGATTCTTCCCAGGAGTCTGCACAACAGGAAATTAATAAAAGCACAGGAGGTAGCGGAGAATCAAAGATAGAGAGGTTTTAATAAGAAATTATGCCCTTAAGCTGACCTCGCGATTTATCTATTCTGAGAAAAGACTGAGAGAGAAATTAAAAGACAGGTTTGGAGAGATTGAGAATTTAGAAAAAATCATTAACTGGTTGAAAAGATTAGGCGCCCTTGATGATGAGAAAAACAGAGAGTATTTTCTGAATAAGCTCAGGGAGAGGGGTTACGGAGCTAAGTATATAAAACTTTCGCTGAAAAAAAGGGGCTTTGATACTAATATAGATATTGTTGATACACAGGAAGATATAGAGAAATGGTTTAAAAAAAAGGTAAAAGACGCTAAAAAACCATTTAACAGAAAGGAGATTGCCAGAGTTTTCAGATATTTGCTGAGCAAAGGCTTCTCTTCAGAAGAAGTATATAGTTTTCTAAAAAAGGAAGGTATATATGAAGGGGAAAGAGATTAGAAAAAAATTTCTGGAATATTTCGAGAGACACAATCATCAGATAGTAAAAAGTTCAAGTCTGATTCCTAAAAACGACCCTACCCTTCTTTTCACCAACGCGGGGATGAATCAGTTTAAGGATGTTTTTTTAGGTATAGAAAAAAGGGACTACAAAAGGGCGGTAAGTTCACAAAAATGTGTAAGGGCGGGTGGCAAACACAACGATCTGGAGAATGTTGGCTATACCGCAAGACATCATACC